>DBFMRS010000059.1:0-10159 GCA_048387515.1 Collinsella sp. | reverse complement strand
TTACGGGCTTTAGCCTGTGCGGGGCGCGCAGCGCGCCGCATCAGAAACCACCCGCTATGCGGGTGGGGCCAAACGGCTTTACAAAGCCGCCCCCTCGCCGGACACTTGCGATTGTTCAGGCCGCAAGGAATCCGAGTCGAGAGGGCGGTGGTGGCGTATGGCCCAGAAGGCCTACAGCCTGTCGCACACGAAGTGGATGTGCAAGTACCACGTCGTGTTCACGCCGAAGTATAGGCGCAAAGTCATCTACAACCAAATAAGGTCCGACCTTGGGGAGATCTTCAGGAAGCTCTGCCAGTACAAGGGGATAGAGATCCTCGAGGGGCACCTGATGCCCGACCACGTCCACATGCTGTTGGCGATACCGCCGAAGTACAGCGTATCGAGCGTGATGGGCTACCTGAAGGGGAAGAGCTCGCTGATGATATTCGACAAGCACGCGAACATGAGGTACAAGTTCGGCAACAGGAAGTTCTGGGCCGAGGGCTACTACGTGTCCACCGTCGGCCTGAACGAGGCCACCATCGCGAAGTACATCCGGGAGCAGGAGAAGGCCGACATCGCGATCGACCGGCTGAGCGTCAAGGAGTACGAGGACCCCTTCGATAGGGGGCCGGGGCGTAAATAGCGCCGGTTTGACCGGCCCGTCACGGGTCAATCTGCAGTGCGGCCCGAACCCCGTGAGGGCCGGCGCCTTTAGACGCGTGCCGGAAATCCAAGGGTTATACCCTAAGAGCAAACCACCCCTTTTAGGGGTGGTTTTGATTCCTCCGTCCCCAAGGGATCACGGCTGCTGTTAGCCGATCCTGTCTGTCGTGAGTCCGGCCGACCTTTTGTCTCAATCTGTAACATCTAGCAGTGAAAACGGGGTCTACGTGTTACAGATTGAGACAAACGGAGCTGTCCCTCGGAATGATCTCGATCTGTAACATCTAGACATCAAAAGCGGGTCTAGATGTTACAGATCGAGACGTTTGCCTGGGTGGGTGTTCCGTCCCATTACATCCCTGTCAACAACACGACATCGAGAATCGTCACGATGGCACCGATCCCTACGAGCAGCGCGTTGAGCGGGCGCGAGTTGGCGTATTTGCCCATGACGCGGGACGAACTGGTGAGTCGTATGAGCACAAAGACCGTAATCGGCAGCTGAAGCGACAGTAGCGCCTGACTCCAAATGAGACCTTCAAAAGGATTTGGGACGACCAGGCACGTCGCCACTGCACCGACGAAACAGGCCACCACTCCGATTGAGGAATGTCGGTCGTGGATGTCGTATTCCTCGTCGAACATGCCCGCGGTGATGGTTCCCGCCGCCATGCCCGCTGTCACGCTACTCGAGAGACCCGCGAACAGCAGCGCTACCGCAAAGATGGTCGAGCTCGCCGGGCCTAAGATGGGGGCGAGCGTGGCCGCTGCGACGGCGAGGTCGTCTACGACCATGCCGTGCGCAAAGAAGGTCGTTGCGGCCAGGATGACCATGGCCGAGTTGATTGCCCAGCCCACGCCCATCGAAAAGAGCGTGTCGAAGAGCTCGTAGCGTAGACGCTCTTCGATAACTTTCTCGCCTTGGCCTTCGAAGTGCATGGATTGGATGACCTCGGAGTGCAGGAAGAGGTTGTGGGGCATAACGACCGCACCCAGGACACTCACGATAATCGCGGCCGAGCCGGTGGGCATACTGGGTGTGATCCAGCTTGCGGCGGCCTGCGGCCAGTCGACCTTGACCAGCGTGAGCTCAGCCAAAAACGAGAGTCCTACCACGCCTACGAAGGCGATGATCCATCGCTCGGCGCGCTTGTAGGAGCTCGTCATGAGCATCGCCATCGATACTGCCGCCACGATGACGCAGCCCGCGCGCACGGGCAGCCCAAAGAGCATTTGAAGGGCAATCGCGCCACCCAGGACTTCGGCCATGGCGGTGGCGATGGTCGCGAGATAGGCACTGGCGAGCACCGTGCGCCCAACGAAGCGGGGGAGAAAGCGGGTCGTGGCCTCGGCAAGGCAGGCGCCCGTGGCGATGCCCAGGTGCGCCGCGTTGTGCTGCAAGACGATCAGCATGATCGTGGACAGCGTGACGATCCACAGCAGCGCGTAGCCAAACTGCGAGCCGGCGGCCATGTTGGAGGCCCAGTTGCCCGGATCGATAAAGCCGACGGTCACGAGCAGCCCGGGGCCGATATGCCGGGCAATGTCTAGGCCTCCGTGACCACCGGTGCGCCGGGAGCCAAAGTGTTGTTTGAGATGGTTGATCATGGTCGGTTCCTGCATAGGGGCAGCGCGGTGCCGCGCTTGGGTCATGCGGCGCCGCGCTCTCGGTTTAGGTTGGGGTTACTTGCGTGCCTTGCCCTGGTTGGCCACGGCGTCAATCTTGGCGGCGATGGTCGCCGGGTCGCCGATGTAGCGCTTGTCGAGGACGTTGAAATCGGCATCGAAGGTGTAGACGAGCGGCACGCCGGTGGGGATGTTGACCTTGAGGATTTCCTCGGGCGTGAGGTGCTCGAACTTCATGACAAGCGAGCGCAGGGAGTTGCCGTGTGCGGCGATGAGTACGCGCTTACCGGCGAGCATCTGGGGGCGAATCTCGTCTTCGAAATAAGGCCAGGCGCGGGCGATCGTATCCTTGAGGCACTCGGTGTAGGGCAGCTGATCGGGCGCGACATCGCGGTATTGCTCCTGGGTGTGGGGGTCGCGCTCGTCGCCCGGCTCGAGTGCTGGCGGGCACACGTCGAAGGAGCGGCGCCAGATGAGCACCTGCTCATCGCCGTGCTCCGCCGCGGCATCGGCCTTGTTGAGACCCTGCAACGCTCCGTAGTGGCGCTCGTTGAGCTTCCAGGATTTGATAACGGGCAGCCACTCGCGATCCATCTGGCCGAGCACGATGTTGAGGGTGTGGATCGCGCGCTTGAGGCGCGAGGTGTAGCAGACGTCAAAGTCGAAGCCCGCTTCTTTGAGGGCGCGGCCGCCTGCCGCTGCCTCTTCGCGGCCCGTGTCGGTGAGCTCGACATCGGTCCAGCCGGTGAACAGGTTGAGTTTGTTCCACTCCGACTCTCCGTGGCGGATAAGGACGAGTTTCATCGTTTGCCGGTCTGTCTGGTTTGCCATAGAGGCCTCCTTAATGTGACACGACGCGCGTGCCGTTTGTTTGACTCCGCAAAGGATACCCGTTTTAGGCCAAAAAGTTAACCAAGACTAACAAAATAGTTGTATTTGAATAAGATGGTGAAAAGGGGGTTGCCGAAATGTCTTGATCTGTAACAACTAGGGATGGAAATTGGGTTTAGGTGTTACAGATCAAGACAGGAAGAAATGGTCCTATGGAATATCTCGATCTGTAACAGCTGGCCGC
Organism: Collinsella sp.; assembly: GCA_048387515.1. Lineage (GTDB taxonomy): Bacteria > Actinomycetota > Coriobacteriia > Coriobacteriales > Coriobacteriaceae > Collinsella. The sequence continues at coordinate 6,810 of DBFMRS010000059.1, read as the reverse complement.
CAAAACCGACCCTCCGTGTTACAGATTGAGACATTCGGAGCCGTCTCTCAAAAACGTCTCAATCTGTAACAGTTAGTCGTCGAAATTTGGTCTTCCTGTTACAGATTGAGATGTTTGAAGCGGTGAGCATACGGGCCGAACTTGGGGCCCTTGTTGCCGTCCTTGAGGTCGGCGGTGTCCACTCGTAGGGCGTGCGTTACGCGATTGTTTCGAAACGGGCGGGAAACACAACGGGCCGGCGATGCACCTAGTATGCCTAGTCAACTGACTGTCTAATAGCTAGGGGAGGATCGCGATGCAGGCAGATTCCGCTCAACAGCAGGGCCTTTATCGCCCCGAATTCGACCACGATGCATGCGGCATCGGCGCGCTTGCCGATATCAACGGCGAGCGCCATCACCAGATCCTGGACGACGCACTGTCCATTCTGGTCAACTTGGAGCACCGCGGCGGCACGGGACTCGAGAAGAACACCGGCGACGGCGCCGGCATCCTGTTCCAGGTTCCGCATCACTTTTTCCGTAAAGAGGCCCAAAAGTGCGGCCAGATTCTGCCGGCAGAGGGCGACTATGGCGTGGCCATGCTGTTCTTCCCGCAGGACGGCAAGGGCGTAGAGGATGCCCGTCGCGTGTTTGAGGAGGGCTGCGCCGAAGCCGGCGTTCCGCTGCTCTTTTGGCGTGAGGTGCCGGTCGACCCGCACGACCTGGGCGAGACGGCCCGCGCCTGCATGCCTACCATCCTGCAGGCCTTCCTGGGCCGTCCGGACGACACACCCGCCGGTGATGCCTTTGAGCGCCGCCTATACGTGTGCCGCCGCACCATCGAGAAAAAGGCCGACGTCGAGTTTGCCCTGCGCGACAAGATCTTCTACGTGTGCTCCATGAGCTCGCGCACCATCGTGTACAAGGGTATGCTGGTCGCCACGCAGATGCGCCGCTTCTTCATCGATCTCAACGACGCCGCCGTCAAGACGGCCGTGGCGCTCGTACACTCGCGCTACTCCACCAACACTACACCCAGCTGGGAGCGCGCGCACCCCAACCGCTTTATCATCCACAACGGCGAGATCAACACCCTCAAGGGCAACGTCAACTGGATTCGCGCCCGCGAACCCAATCTGTACAGCCCCGTGCTGCAGCATGATCTTGAGCGTGTGATGCCCATCATCAACCGCGAGGGCTCCGATTCCGCGATTTTGGACAACGTGCTCGAATTCTTGGTCATGAACGGTCGCCCGCTCACGCGTGCCGCGTCCATGTTGCTGCCCGAGCCGTGGGACCACAACGACAATCTGAGCGAGGAACGCCGCGCCTACGACGCCTACCAGTCCATGCTCATGGAGCCCTGGGACGGCCCGGCCGCCATCGCCTTTACCGACGGTCGCACGCTGGGTGCCGCCCTCGACCGCAACGGCCTGCGCCCCGCCCGCTACTACGTGACGCGCGACGGCCGCTTTATGCTGGCGAGCGAGGTGGGCACCATCGAGGTGAGCCCCGAGAACATCCTGACGAGCGGCTGTCTGGGACCGGGCCAGATGCTCGAGGTCGATTTTGCCCGCGGCCGCGTCATCTACAACGACGAGCTGCGCGCCCGTTACGCCAAGGAAAAGCCCTATCGCGACTGGATCGCCGAGGAGACGCTGACCGTCGACGCGCTCGACAAGCTCGTCGCGCCCGCGCCCGCCGAGGATACCGAGGTACCCGCCGCCGTGCGCATGGCCAAGCTCGGGTATCACTGGGATGATGTTGACGAAGTCGTGCGTCCCATGGCCCAGCAGGGCAAGGCGCCGCTCGCCTCGATGGGTATCGATGCGCCGCTGGCCTGCCTGTCCAAGAAGACGCGCTCGTTCTTTGACTACTTCTATCAGCTGTTCGCCCAGGTCACGAACCCGCCCATCGACGCCCTTCGCGAGCATATGGTCACCTCGACCACGCTCTACCTGGGCAACCACGGCAACCTGCTCGAGGACTCTCGTACGGCCTGCCAGCTGGTGCGCTTGGAGCGCCCACTGCTGAGCGAGGAGGAGTTCGAGCGTATCTGCGCCATCGACCGCGTGGGCTTTAAGACCCGCCGTTTCCGTGCCGTGTACCGCCGCGACGCGGGTGAGGGCGCGCTGCAGGCTGCACTCAAGCAGCTTGCAGAGGACGTTGAGGCTGCGGTCCGCGACGGCGTGAACATCGTGGTGTTGAGCGATCGTGCCGCTGCGGGCGAGGTGCCCGTACCGTCGCTGCTCGCCGTGGGCTGCGTGCACAACCACCTGATTCGCGCCGGCGTGCGTACCTTTGCCGACATCGTGGTGGAGTGCGGCGACGCCGTGTCCCCGCACGACTTTGCTGCACTGGTGGGCTACTCCGCGAGCGGTATCTATCCGTACAACGCGCATTCGTGCATTCGCGACTTGGCGGCGCACGGCGATCTGGACGTGACAGCCGAGCAGGGCATCGCCAACTACAACAAGGCTGCGACTGCCGGCATCGTTTCCATCATGTCCAAGATGGGCATCTCCACGGTGCAGAGCTACCACTCCGCGCAGATCTTCGAGGCCGTGGGCTTTACGCCGGAGTTTGTCAACGCGTACTTCGCCGGCACGGTGAGCCGTGTGGGCGGTATGGGTGTCGAGGACGTCGAGCGCGAGCAGAATGAGCGCTACGACGCCGCGCTCGCTATCCTTAAGAGCCCGGCTCCCGATCAGCTGCCCACGTTGGGTCTGACCAAGTGGCGCCCGCTCGGCGGCGAGGATCACCTCATCGATCCGCAGACTGTCTACTTGCTGCGGACCGCCTGCCGTGAGGACAGCTACGACACCTTTAAGGAGTACAGCGCCCGCCTGCACCGCACCGGCCGTGCCGTGCGCCTGCGCGACCTGCTGGACTTTGATGCCGGCGGCCGCACCCCGGTGGCACTCGACGAGGTCGAGCCCGCGCTCAACATCGTTCGCCGCTTTAACACCGGCGCCATGTCGTACGGTTCCATCAGCAAGGAAGCACACGAGTGCATGGCCATCGCCATGAACCGCCTGCACGGCCGTTCCAACTCGGGCGAGGGCGGCGAGGATCCGCGCCGTGAGACCCCGCTGGCTAACGGTGACTCCAAGAATTCCGCCATCAAGCAGGTGGCAAGCGCGCGCTTTGGCGTGACGAGCCGCTACCTGTGCAGCGCCTTTGAGATTCAGATCAAGATGGCCCAGGGCGCCAAGCCCGGCGAGGGCGGCCACCTGCCCGGCAAGAAGGTCTACCCCTGGATCGCCGAGGTCCGTCAGTCCACGCCCGGCATCGGCCTGATCTCGCCTCCGCCGCACCACGACATCTACTCCATCGAGGACCTGGCGGAGCTTATCTTCGATCTTAAGAACGCCAACCCCGGCGCACGCGTGTCGGTCAAGCTGGTCAGCGAGGCCGGCGTCGGCACCATCGCCACCGGTGTGGCCAAGGGTGCCGCCGACAAGATCTTGATCAGCGGCCATAACGGCGGCTCCGGTGCTGCGGCGCGCGATTCGATCTGGCACGCCGGTCTGCCGCTGGAGCTTGGCCTTGCCGAGGCCCAGCAGACGCTGCTGCAAAACGGCCTGCGCTCACGCGTGGTGCTCGAAGCCGACGGCAAGCTCATGGACGGCACCGATGTCGCCGTCGCCTGCCTGCTGGGTGCCGAGGAGTTTGGCTTTGCGACCATGCCGCTCATCTCCATGGGCTGCCTTATGCAGCGCGACTGCCAGCAGGATACCTGCCCGGCCGGCATCGCCACGCAAAACTGTCGCCTGCGTCGCGGCTTCCGCGGCAAGCCCGAGCACGTCGAGCACTTTATGCTCTTTGTTGCCGAGCAGCTGCGCGAGGTCATGGCGAGCCTGGGCTTCCGCACCGTCGACGAGATGGTCGGCCATCCCGAGTGCTTGCGCCAGATTGAGGTCCCGGGCAACCGCAAGGCCAACCTGCTCGATCTGTCGCCCGTGCTGGCGAGCGCGACCTGCGAGTTCGGTGCCCACATCCCGGGTGCCGACGGTCGTCACTTCCTGCCGCAGATGGCTGCGGACAGCGAGCTCGAAAAGACGCTCGACTCCACGTTGTTTGTGCCCTATACGGCCGATGCCCGTGCGCACCTGCGTCCGATTCGCTTCCGCGCCGATATCGCCAACGTCAACCGCTGCGTGGGCACCATCTTGGGCAACGCGGTGACCAAGGCGCATCCCGAGGGCCTGCCCGCCGGCTCCATCACCATCGATTGCGATGGTTCGGCCGGTCAGAGCTTTGGCGCCTTCCTGCCGCGCGGCATTACGCTCAACGTGTGCGGCGACGCCAACGACTACTTTGGCAAGGGCCTTTCGGGCGGCGAGGTGTCGGTGCGCCCCAACCCGCATGCGACCTACAAGTTCGACGAGAACATCATCGTGGGCAACGTTGCGTTCTTTGGCGCTACGAGTGGCCGCGGCTTCATTAACGGCCTGGCCGGCCAGCGCTTTGGCGTACGCAACTCCGGTGCCACGGTGGTGGTCGAGGGCTGCGGCAACCATGGCTGCGAGTACATGACGGGAGGTCTGGCGCTCATCCTGGGCGAGGTCGGGCAGAACTTTGCCGCCGGCATGACGGGCGGCGTGGCTTACGTCTTTGACCAGTACGGCACGCTCGATGCCCGTGTGAACCACGAGAGCGTTGAGCTTAAAGCCCCGACGGCCGGTGAGCTGGCGCAGATTCGTGCGCTCGTCCAGGAGCACGTGGACGCGACGCAGAGCCCGCGCGGCATTAAGTTGCTCTACAGCTTTGAGACGATGAGCAAGCACTTTGTGAAGGTCATTCCGACCGAGTACGAGCGCGTGCTGGCGATTGTCGCCGCCGCCGAGGCCGTCGGCAAGACGCATGAGCAGGCCGAGGAGCTGGCGTTTGACATTGTGACCGGTCGCGCCGACGCCGCCGATGTCGCTCGCTTTGATGTGGCGGGTGGTGTCGCTGGCGCTGTGCCCGCCGCCGCCAGCTCTGTTGCTTCGACCAAGAAGGAGGCGTAAGTGCCATGGGTAAGCCCGGTGCTTTTCTTGATATCGATCGCGTGACCCACGAGCTGCGCCCCGTGGAGGAGCGCAGCCGCGATTTCGATCCGCTGTACGTGGAGCTCGACGACGATGCGCGCCGTGCCCAGGCGAGCCGCTGCATGATGTGCGGTGTGGCGTTTTGTCAGATGGGCGCGAGCTTTGGCAAGGCACGTCCGAGCGGCTGTCCGCTGCACAACCTGATTCCCGAGTGGAACGAGCTGGTGTACCGCGGCCGTTGGGACGAGGCTGCCGAGCGCCTGTCGCTTACCTCGCCCATGCCCGAGTTCACGAGCCGCGTGTGCCCGGCGCTGTGCGAGGCCGCATGCAACCTGGGCTCGGTCGATGGCCAGCCCACGACGATTCATGACAACGAGCGCGCGATCAGCGACCATGAGTGGGCCAACGGCGGTCCGCACCGCTTTGAGCCGGCAGGGGAGGGTGCACCCACGGTTGCCGTGGTGGGTTCCGGTCCCGCTGGTCTGGTGGCAGCATGGGAGCTTGCGCGTCGTGGCGCCCGCGTGACGGTGTTTGAGCGCGACGACCGCCCGGGCGGTCTGCTCATGTACGGCATTCCCAACATGAAGCTCGAGAAGTCCGTGGTCGAGCGTCGCGTGGCGCTCATGCGCGAGCTGGGCATTGTGTTCGAGCTGGGTGCCGATGTGAACGATCCCAAGGTTGCCGCCAAACTCGATGACTTTGATGCCGTCGTGGTGGCTGCCGGCGCTCGTGCGCCCCGCGGTCTTTCGGCTGCGAACGTGGATGCTCCGGGCGTGGTGTACGCGGTGGACTACCTGACGGCTTCGATCGTCTCGGTGCTCGATGGCGGCGAGCCCGCGGTGAACGCGCGCGGCCTGGACGTTGTGGTCATTGGCGGCGGCGATACCGGTAACGACTGCGTGGGCACCGCGGTACGTCAGGGTGCGCGCAGCGTGCGCCAGTTTGAGTTCTTGCCGGCGGCGCCTGATGCGCGCGCGGCGAGCAACCCCTGGCCGCAGTGGCCCAACGTGAAGAAGACCGATTATGGCCAGCAGGAGGCCATCGCTGCCATGGGCGGCGAGATGCGCGCTTGGGGTGTGGATACGCTCGAGGTACTGTTGGACAAGAAGGGCGCGGCCGCGGGCCTGCGCGTGGTCGATCTGGATTGGTCGGCTGGCAAGCCCGAGCGCATCGCGGGCTCCGAGCACGAGGTGCCGGCCCAGCTGGTGCTCATCGCCTGCGGCTTTACGGGTCCCGAGCATGGCGTGTTCGACGCCGTTGGCGTGCCTGTTGCCACCGCTGGTCGTCCGCTGCCGGTGATGGCTGCCGAGGGCTCGCACCTTGCGGCCCGTGTCGACGGCGTCGCCGCGGGCGCCACACCGGTATACGTGGCCGGCGATGCTCGCAATGGCAGTTCGCTCGTGGTAAGCGCCATGGTCGACGCCCTGGCCTGCGCTGCCGAAGTCGCCGAGGCGCTGGAGCTGTAAAGTAGTCATTTAAGAACGTCCCCAACGACTAGTCATTTTTTGTCTAGTCGTTGGGGACACTCTTTGCGAGCGATTTGCTCGTTTGTCGACGTACGGGTGTTTATTTGTCGACTTCTTGGGCTGTGGTCACCTGTTGTTTCTGTGGTGGCTGTGGGTATCTGGCTCAAAAGGGCGGGTTGGCCGTCTATGTTTACCTGCGGTTTTGTTGCGGTGCGCATTTTCGGTCAAGCTTTTCGTCAAGTGTTTGGTCGGCAGTTGGTTTGCAGCCGGAGGCCTATTTTGTCCGTGCTGACAGTGGCTGCCCACCCTCCTCGTAAGCTCAAATTGAGG
>DBFMRS010000058.1:0-13243 GCA_048387515.1 Collinsella sp. | reverse complement strand
GCAGCTGCCAGCCAGGGCGGTCTTTTTTGCAATACAGGGGCAGCCAGTGCACCTCGCGCGCGCCGGCCTCGCGCAGGCGGTCGGCAGCGTAGGCGAGCACCTCGGGCGACGCGTCGTCGATATCGCATTCTAGCTTGACGATGGTCTCGGGCGCATCGGTCTCGCGAGACAGCGGAGATTTGCTATCGCATGGCATACGGTCCGGCTCCTTTCCGCACGGGCTCGTTTTGTTCATCCAAACGCTAGCACATCGGACGTGGCACAGGCGTGACTTTCGTCCGTCGCCGCCCTCGCCCCTATCCAAACATGTACATCAGCCTCCAAACATGTCATTTTCTGCAGCTTTTGGAGGCTGATGTACATGTTTTGAGAGCGCAAGCGAGGCCGCGCCGCGCACCGCACAGCCTTTCCAATCGATTTCGAGCTCCGGCGTGCCCGGCGTGTTAAAAGCTACACCATTACAATGGAGCGGATTCGCTTGACGCAAAGGAGCTGCCATGTCTGCTTGCCCGATGGTCGATTGCCATACCCACACCTCGTTTTCGGACGGACATGCCTCGTTTGAGGACAACGTTCGCGCCGCTGCTGCGGCCAGCTGCCGCGTCATGGTCTCGACCGACCATCTCACCCTGCCCGCCAGCATGGATGCCAACTGCGAAGTGCAGGTTACTGAGGGCGACCTGCCGGTACATCGTCTGGCTTTTGAGGATGCTCGCAAGCTTGCCGCGCAGATTGTGCCGGAGCTCAGCTTTATCTATGGCTTTGAATGCGATTGGTACGAGGGCTGCGAGCCTTTGGTTGAGCGCTGGTCCCAGGGCGCCGTCGTACGCCTGGGCAGCGTGCATTGGATTGGCAACCCGGGAGATATTGCGGCAGGCGCCGCGGGGACGGCGGGGACGGAGGACGTCGCTCGTCCCGATACGCCCGATTCGCGCTGCGGCTGGATCGACGATGACACCGACCTGCATGTTTGGGATAACTTAGGCGTGCGCGGCGTGTGGGAGCGCTATGTCGATGACTGGTGCCGCGCCTGCGAGAGCCCGCTCAACTTTGATGTGATGGCTCACCCCGACCTGGTCATGCGCTTTTCGAAGGAAGGCTTTGCGCCCGACTTTGACCCCGCACCGTTTTGGCAGCAGATGGCCGAGTGCGCGCACGATACGGGCCGCCGCGTTGAGGTCTCGACCGCCGCACCGCGCAAGGGCCTCGACGACTACTATCCCGCGACCGGATTGCTGCGTTGCTTTGCCCACGCCGAGGTGCCGATCACTTTTGGCTCGGACGCACACCGCGCCTGCGACATCTGCTGGAACATCCGTGAGGCCCAGGCACACGCCTACGACTGTGGCTACCGAACCTTCGACGTCCCCCACGCCACCGGCGAATGGGAATCCACACCCCTCGCCTAACCAGTCGTTTAAGAACGTCCCCAATGACTAGTGGCGGCGGGCGTTGAGTTCGCCAGCCAGCTCGTCGAGGGTGATGCCGTAGCGCTCAAGCGTCACGAGCAGGTGGTAGACCAGGTCGCCGGCCTCGTAGCGGATGTGGTCGTGATCGTTATCCTTGCAGGCCATGATCACCTCGCTCGACTCCTCGGCAAGCTTCTTGAGCAGCTCGTCCTCGACGTCGGTCAACAGACGAGCGGTGTAGCTCTCCTGCGGCGATGCGTCGCGACGGCCGTGAATCACCTCGGCGAGCCCCGTCAGCGTCTCACCGATATTTCCATCCTGAACGTTTGCGGTGCGCACACCCATAGTTCAATCCTTTCTGATTGGCCAAGCGCCTGGTCGAGCGCCCGCCCTACGCGAGTTTCCTAAAGAAGCAGGTACGGTTGCCGGTATGGCAGGCCGGACCCGGCGAGTCGACCTTGACCAGCAGCGTATCGCTATCGCAGTCGGTCCAGAGCTCCTTGACCTCTTGCATATTGCCGCTCGTCGCACCCTTGTTCCAGAGCTCCTGGCGACTGCGGCTCCAAAACCACGTGGTGCCGGTCTTGAGCGTCAGCCCCACCGACTCCTCGTTCATCCAAGCAACCATAAGCACCTCGCCGGTGTCATACTGCTGAACCACACAAGGAATCAACCCGCGGGCGTCGTATTTGAGCTCGGACGCAGTTGTCACTTGCTCCATTTAAAAATCCAATCTCACGGGAATACCCTGCGACGCCATATACTCCTTCACCTGGCGAATGCTGAAGGTTCCAAAGTGAAAGACGCTCGCCGCCAGCACGGCATCGGCCTCGCCCTCGATCACGCCCTCGGCAAAATGCTCGAGCGTACCCACGCCGCCGCTCGCAATAACGGGAATCGGCACCGCGCGCGCCACGGCACGGGTGAGTGCCAGGTCAAAGCCGGCCTTGGTGCCGTCGCGATCCATACTGGTCAGCAAGATCTCGCCGGCGCCGCGACGAGCCGCTTCCTCGGCCCACGCCACCGCGTCGATGCCCGTGGCGTTGCGGCCTCCTGCGGTAAAGACTTCCCACTTGTCGGCACCCGGCTCTCCGGGCAAACCGACGCGCTTGGCATCGATCGCCACGACCACGGCCTGGCTGCCAAATGCAGCGGCAGCTTGGCTGACCAGCGACGGATCGCGCACGGCAGCAGAGTTGACCGACACCTTATCGGCACCGGCAGCCACCATGGTTCGCATGCCCGCCAGGTCACGAAAACCGCCGCCCACGGTATAGGGAATGGCCAGCTCCTCGGCCGCATGCGCCGCCATCTCAATGGTCGTCGCACGGTTATCGCTCGTCGCAGTGATGTCCAGGAACACGACTTCGTCCGCGCCCTCGCGGTCGTAGGCGCGCGCCAGCTCCACCGGATCGCCCGCATCGCGCAGGCTCACAAAGTTGACGCCCTTGACCACGCGGCCGTCCTTAACGTCCAGACAGGGAATCACACGCTTGGTAAGCATGGGCTACTCCTCCCCTCGGGCGGCGGCCAGCGCCTGTGCCAGCGTAAAGTTGCCCTCGTAGAGCGCGCGACCGGTGATCGCACCCTCAATAGCATCCTCACCCACCGCGGCAAGCGCGCAGATATCGTCGAGTGTCGAGATGCCACCCGAAGCCACGACGGGAAAACCCGCGACCTCGGCCACATGGCGATACGCCGCCACGTCGATGCCCGTCTGCATGCCATCGCGCGCGATGTCGGTGTACACCAAATGCTTAAAGCCCAGCTCGGAAAGCTGCGCCACCGCATCATCGAGCGCCACGCCCGCGCCATCGCGCCAGCCGTTCACCTTGACCTGGCCGTCACGGGCGGCGATGTCTGCCACCAGCAGCTCGCCAAAGCCGCGCGCTGCCACCTCGGCAAAACCCGGCTCGGTCACCAGCACGGTCCCCAGCGCAATACGGCGCGCGCCATAGCCGGCCAGCTCGTCGATGCGTGCGAGCGAGCGGACGCCGCCGCCCACGTCCACGGACAGACCGTCGACGCCGCAGATAGCCTTGATCGCCGTCGAGTTGGCAGCGCATGCGTCCTCATCCTCGCCAAAGGCAGCGGACAGGTCGACGACATGCACCCAGTTCGCACCCTGCTCGGCAAAGGAGCGGGCAACGGCCACGGGGTCGTCGGAATATACCTTGCAGCGGCTCCGGTCGCCGCGCTCCAGGCGCACGACCTTGCCGCCGATCAAATCGATTGCGGGAAACAGAATCATCGGCCGGCCTCCTCGACGATGTTGACGAAGTTCTTAAGGATGTGCTGTCCCAGCGCGGAGGATTTCTCGGGATGGAACTGGCAGCCCCACACGTTGCCGTGGCGCACGATGCACGGGAAGCTCCGCGTGTAGTGCGTGCGCGCCAGAACATCGGCGGCATCGACATCGTCGGCCACCGCATAGCTGTGGGTGAAGTACATGTTGGCGCCCTCGGCAAAACCGGCGAGCAATGGATCGGCCGCGCCGGCGGGCGTCATGTGCACCTGGTCCCAGCCCACGTGCGGCACCTTCAGGCGACTCGATTCCAAACGCGTGCACGAGCCGCGCATAATGCCCAGGCCATCGACCCAGGGACCGCCGGCCTGCTCGGAGGCATCGTCGTCCGCGCCCTCGTCCGCCGGCACGCCCTCGTCGCCGCGTTCAAAAAACAGCTGAAGGCCCAGGCAGATGCCGAGCAGAGGAGTTCCGGCGGCAACGGCGTCAAGCACGGCCGCCTCCTCGCCGCTCTGGCGCATAAAGGCGATCGCGCCATAGAACGCGCCCACGCCCGGGATGACCAGGCCGTCGGCGTTGCGGATCTGCTCCGGATCGTCCGATGTGCAGGCAGCGGCAGCGGCGCGCGCAAGCCCGCGCACGACGCTCGACAAGTTGCCCTTGTGGTAGTCGACCACCACGATCTTCGGTTCGCCCACGCGACCCTCCTTTTTCCATCATCCAAAACCACCACAAAGGTGCCTGTCCCCTTTGTGGTGGTTTTACCCTTGTGACGGTTACAGCGAGCCCTTGGTGCTGGGAATGCCCTGCACGCGGGGGTCCAGCTCGCAGGCGCGGCGCATCGTGCGGCCCACGGCCTTAAAGGCGGCCTCGATAATGTGATGCGAGTTGCCGCCCACCAGCTCGCGCACGTGCAGCGTGAGCTTGGCGTCGCGCGCAAAGGCGTAGAAGAACTCGACGGCCAGCTCGGTATCAAAGGTGCCCACGCGTTCGGTCGGCACGGGCAGCTCGCAGTAGGCCTGCCCGCGGCCCGAAATATCAACGGCAGCCATCACAAGCGTCTCGTCCATGGCGATCGCCGCGTCGGCAAAGCGCATAATGCCCGCCTTGTCGCCCAGCGCCTGGCAGAACGCCTCGCCCAGCACGATGCCCGTATCCTCGACGGTGTGGTGCGCGTCGACTTCCACGTCGCCCACCGCATGTACCGTCAGATCGAACAGGCCATGGCGGCCAAAGGCGTTGAGCATGTGGTCGAAAAACGGCACGCCGGTCGAGATATCGCACGTACCGGTTCCATCCAGGTCGAGTTTGACGACAATATCGGTCTCCCCCGTCTTACGGGTCACCTCGGCATAACGGCCCATCTACATCTCCTCCTTCACCAGCGCGGCAAACGCAGCCAGCACCTCGTCGTTTTCCCGCGGCGTGCCCACGGTAATGCGCAGGCAGTCCGCAAGCCCCGGCGCGTAGCTAAAGTCGCGCACCAAAATCGAGTACTCGTCGCGTAGGCGCTCGCGCACGCGCGTGGCATGTGGCGTGCGTACGAGCACAAAGTTCGCCGCGCTCGGCCACACCTCCACGGGCAAGCCCTCGGCAGCCATCGCGCGCAGAGCGGCCAGCTCGCGCTCGCGCTCGGATGCGACCTGCGCCACCACGGGTGCATAGGCATCACGGGCACGCACACAGGCAAGCGCCGCCGCCTGGCTCAGCACGTTGACCGAATAGATCTGGCGAATCGCCGCGAACACGTCGATGACCTCGGGTGCCGCGATCACATAGCCCAGACGCGCACCGGCGGCGCCAAACGCCTTGGACAGTGTATGCAGAATCACCAGGTTGGGATGCTCGACGATAAGTCCCTGCGCCGTGGTGGCCGCGCCAAACGAATCGTCGGCAAACTCAACGTAGGCCTCGTCGACCATTACCATGCCAGGGCACGCATCGCACAGGGCCGCGACAAAGTCGCGCGGCGCCACGTCACCCGTGGGATTGTTGGGCGAGGTCACGATTGCCAGGTTGCACTCGGGCGCGGCCGCGAGCACAGCAGCTTGGTCGAGCTCAAAGGTCGCCGGATCGCGCCACACGTCGCGCACCTCGGTCTGACAGAGCGACGCAAAGAACGCATACTCGCTAAAGCACGGCGGGCAGTTGAGCAGGGTCCCCCCCCCCGCACCGCCAAACGCCAGCAGATAGTTATAGAGCAGCTCGTCGCCGCCGTTTCCCACGCAGATGTTCTCGCGCGTCACGCCATGCCAGGCAGCAAGCTCGTCGCGCAGGTCGTTGGACATGGGATTGGGATAGCGGTTGAGCGGCGTGGCAGCCAGGGCGGCGTCGACCGCCTCGCGCACGCCGGCCGGCACGGGATAGGTGTTCTCGTTGGCCGAAAGGTTGATGCGCGTGGGCGTAAAGTTAGGATCGTAGGGCTCAATACCGGCCAAGTAGGGCTGGACGAGCTCCTTCATGCGCGGCGTGAGTTCGGCCATATTAGGCCTCCTCGCCGGTCGCGCCAACGCCATCCGCGCCCGCAGCCGCCAGGTCCACACCCTCGGCAACCGTCGCCACGGCGTCGCCCGGCCAGGCAACCTTGGTCAGGTCGGCCGCAGCCAGCGACGCGGCGCTCACGGCATCCTCGCCCCGCTCCAACACGCGGCGGCGCAGTGCGGCAGAAAGCGCGTGCGCCCACAGGCCCTCGGCCTCGGCCAGGCGCTGCGTAGCGGGAGCGTCGGAGAGCAGGCCCTCGGGCGTATAGCAAATGACACTCGAGCGCTTAACAAACTCTTCGACCGAAAGCGGGTTGGAGAACATGGCCGTGCCGCCGGTCGGCAGCGTGTGATTGGGGCCGGCAACATAATCGCCGAGCGGCTCGGAGCTCCAAGCGCCCACAAAGATGGCACCGGCGTTGCGGATACCGCCAAGCAGGCCCATCGCATCCTTGCAGTGCAGCTCCAGGTGCTCGGGCGCCACGGTGTTCACCGCCTCGACGGCAGCGGCCATGTCGGCGGCGACCACGATGGTGCCCTCGTTATCGAGCGAGGCACGCGTGATCTCGGCACGCGGGGACTGCGCTACCAGAATGTCGATACCCGCCTCGACCTCGCGCGCAAACTGCTCGTCGCAGGCCACCAGATAGCAGGCTGCCAGCGGATCGTGCTCGGCCTGGGCCATCAGGTCGGCCGCAACCACCATAGGCTTGGCCGTGGCATCGGCCAGCACACAGACCTCGGAGGGACCGGCGACCATGTCGATACCCACGTCGCCCGAGACAATCTGCTTGGCGGCGGCGACAAAGGCGTTGCCCGGACCGGTGATTTTGTCGACGCGCGGAATGGTCTCAGTACCGTATGCCAGCGCGGCCACGGCCTGAGCGCCGCCCACCATGTAGATCTCGTCCACGCCGCCGAGCTTTGCCGCGGCGAGCGTGTAGGGGCTGATCAGGCCATCCTTTTGCGGCGGGGTCACCATGACCACGCGCTTAACGCCGGCAACCTTGGCGGGGATGGCGTTCATGAGCACAGTAGAGGGATACTGCGCGCGGCCGCCCGGCACGTAGATGCCGGCAGCGGCAAGCGGGGTCACCTTAACGCCGAGCATCGTGCCGTCCGGACGCGTGGTAAACCAACTCTGCTCGACCTCGCGCTGCTGGAACTCGCGAATCTGGCGTGCGGCCTTCTCGAGCGCGGCGACAAAGGCCGGATCGAGGCCTTCGAGCGCGGCATCGATCTGCTCCTGCGGTAGGCGAAAACTCTGCAGCTCAACACCGTCAAAACGCTGACAGTAATCGCGCACCGCGGCATCGCCGTTGGCGCGGACGTTGGCCACGATATCGCGGGCAGCGTCGACGATGTTTTGCGGCAGCACGCCCTTGCGGCTGAGCTGGTTGGTAACGAGACGCTCACCGGGAGCAAGCTTGATGGTCTTCATATCGGTATCCCCTATCGGTCGAGGTTGCGTTTGAAAAACGAGATGCCGGGCAGCGGCGCCAATCGGTCCACAGCCCGGATATGGGGGTGCCCGTGCGTGCTCGCGCTATTGTGCCGAGCCCGCGACGGGCTCAAAATGTTTGTCCTTCACGGCGGCAACCAGACGATCGGCCAAGTTGCGAACGCGCGGATCCAAGCGCGCGGCACCTGGGTTGACGAAGAAGCGGGCCGTGCAGTCCATAATGCGGCCGGTGATGACCAGGTCGTTGTCGCGCAGGGTGGCGCCCGTGGCGGTAATGTCCACGATGCGGTCGGTCATGCCGACGATGGGGCCCAGCTCAATATTGCCGTGCAGCGAAACGATATCGGCATTCACGCCGCGCTCGGCATACCAGGCGCTCGCGATGCGCGGGTATTTGGTGGCCACGCGAAGCGACCCGCGACGGGCGTAGTTGCGCTCGGCCTGACCGGCGCGCCATGCGGGCTCCGCCTCAATGAAAGTGCACAGGCCGTAGCCCAGGTCGACCAGCTGCAGCAGGTTGAGGTCGGCCTCGATAAGCGAGTCCCAGCCGCAGATGCCGCAGTCGGCGCCGCCGCAGCCCACAAAGGCGGGTGCGTCGCTGGGGCGCACGATGACAAACTCGATATCGCCGACCGCGCCCTCACCGGCACGCGTGTCGCGACCACGCACGATCAGGTGACGACCGGGATCGCGCAGCTCAGAGACGTCTAAGCCCGCTGCCTCGAGCACGTCAAGCGTGTCGGCCTTAAGCGAGCCCTTGGGCACGGCAATGCGCAGCGGACCTTCGGCGCCACGGCCCACGGCGTGATCGCCGTCGGAAGCGGCGTCCTCGGCCGAGGTGCGCGCGGCCTCCACACGCTCGAGCGAAAAGGCGAAGCCCGCCGCCGGCACCTCGACGCCGTCGCCGAACGCGCCGGTAAAGATGGAGTCGTAGCGACCGCCCGAGCCCACCGGATCGGGCAGGCCGCCGGCATAGGCCTTAAAGACCAGACCCGTGTAGTAATCGAAAGAGTTCATGATGGAGAAGTCGAAGGACAGCACCTGGGCGTCCTCGGGAGCCAGGCCCTCGACCAGGGCACGCAGCTCGCGCGTGAGCGGCGCAACAATGCCCGCCGCCGCCAGCAGCGCGTCGACGCGGTCGAGCACCTCGGCACCACCGTGCAGGCGCGGCAGCTCGCTAATGGCGGCCTTGACGGCCTCGGGCTCGGTGCTTTTCGCCACGCGGGCATCGAGGCCCACGAAGTCGTTGGCGTGCACACAACGCAATGCCTCGGCAGCCAGCTCGCGATCTTCACACGCCGCAAGCAGTTCCTTAAACGGACGCACACTGCCCGCGATAATGCGCGCACCGGGAAGTGCCAGCTTGCGCACGGCCTCGGCGACCAGTGAGACAATCTCGACATCGCCCGCGGTGTCGCCCGCGCCGATGAGCTCAAAACCCAGTTGCGTAAACTGACGCGAGCCACCGGCATTGCGCTGACACTCGCGAACCACCGGCGCCTCATAGCGCAGGCGCAGCGGCAGATCGGCCGCGCGCATGCGAGTCGAAACCAGACGAACGATCGGCAGCGTGTTGTCGGGACGGACCACCAGCAGGCGACCGTCGTCATCAAAGAGCTTAAACGGCGTGTCCGCAATGCGGCCGCCCTCCTCGAGCGAGCCCTTGTCCTCGAGCAGCGGTGTCTCGACCGGAAGGTAATGATGCTCCCTGAAGCAGCCCTTCACCGTACATGCGATCTCCTCGCGCGCCTGAGCCTCCTCGGGCAATATGTCCCGGAATCCCCACGGTGTGGCCGTCATCTGGTGAGCCTCCTCATGCTGTGTTTCATATAGAGCAGAAGACCGGCATAGCTCCGCCGGTCTTCTGGGTACTTTAGCATACTAGAGTGTTTGCGGGGAAAATCCATCGCAGCCGCTCACGCCGTATTCATTTGGAAACATAGGGCAGATTGCCGCAACCCAACCCCACCTAGGCGCCAATCGCACGACGGTACTCCGCCATAACCTGAGCGTCGGCCGCCGCAGGATTGGCAAAATAGCGCCAGTCATAGGTCTCGGCCGAAACAACTCCGCGATAGCCGCGCGCCACCAGCCTGTCCAGGTCGGCGCGCATATCGCGGTTGCCGTCACCCCAGGCAAGATGCGTCGTGCCATCTGCCGCAACATCGACAAAATGCACGTGGGCGACATCATCGCCAAGTAGATCGAAATAATCGTCGATGGTATCCCCCGCCACCGCCATAGCGCCCATATCCAGACACGCCTTAAGTGCCGGATGATCAACTGCCTCGATCATGCGCTTCGTGTCGGTCGCCGAGTTCACGATTATCGACTCAACCGGCTGTAGGGCCTCGAGCACCAGCCGCACGCCGCGTTCTCCCGCATGCTCGGCAATCGCACGCAGCATCGAGGAGCTGCGACCCCACGCGTCCTCGATCGGCTCGTTCAAAAATGCCCAGCCGCTCGAAACCATGACCTGCTCGGCTCCAAGTTCCTCCGCAATATCTACAACGTTCTTAAAGTACGCGAGTGTGCGGGCACGCGCCTCATTCCCGCGCGCCGCGATATTCCACGGCTTGGGGTTGTTCTGTTCGGGACAAAGCCCCACAATCCGAACCCCATACCGCTGTGACAGCTCCCGCACCTGCTCGAGCGAATCGTATCCATGGCAATCGACATACAGATGCATCGCCCCGGTCCAAAGCTCGCAACACGTATAGCCCGAGGCCGCTGCCGAAGAAAAGAATTCCTCAAGGTCAAAATAACGATGGCTGATATTCATGACGGCAAGCTGCGGATACTCCATCTTGTCCACCTTTCGGCAAAAGGGCGCCGCAGCACAGTGTGCGCGACGCCCCCTCTTACATTGTTTTCATTATGACGGATACCCTACTGGACACCAAGCACTCCAAAGAACGCGCCAGCGATACTCACGAGCAGGATCACAAGCATGATGAGCAGCGGATTCATCTTCTTCTTGAGCATGAGATAGACAATTCCAAACAGCCCCATCGTGACAAAGCCCGGGAAGATTCCGTTGAGCAGCTCGGCGAGCGTCTGGGCACCATCGCCTGCGCCGACCATGAGCGGAATGTCCACGGTGACCATCTCCATGGTCATAGCACCGATCACCATGGCGCCCATGATGGAGGCCATCTTGACGATCGTGTCCATAATGCCCGATTCCTGGACCTTGCTGATCATGTCCGAGCCAAAGCGATATCCCACAAACGTCAGCAGGTAACGGATGATGTAGTGAGGGACGTTGAACACGAGCAGGAACAAAATCGGGCCAAGAATAGAGCCCTGCAGTGCCAGCGACGTGCCTACACCCGTTGCCAAAATTCGCAGCGTGCCCCAGTAGAAGGCATCGCCCACGCCGGACAGCGGTCCCATCAAAGCAAGCTTGACATTAGAGATCGCGCTCGTGTCAAAGCTATCGTCAGTAGCGTTGACCTCCTCCATTGCAGCGGCGATGGACATGGGAAGCGTCGAGATGTACGGCGTGACGTTATAGAGCTCCATATGGCGCTTAAGGGCGGCCTTAAAGTCCGCATCCTGCGGATACAGCTTGCGAAGGATCGGCATAAGGGCCCACATAAAGCCGATATGGCCCATACGCTCGTAGTTCCAGGAATGCTCATAGGGAATCGAGCGCCAGAACAGCCTCTTAAGGTCTGCGCGGGAAATCAGCCCGTCGTAAGAAGACTCAAACTTAAAACTCATCGAACCCACTCCCAATCGCAGGATCCTCGGTTGCCGCTGCGGGCTGCTCCGCTTTTTTCTTATCACCCAAAACCGTCATCGCGACGACGATGATCGCGGCAAAGATCGCCACGCCCGTCGTGCTAATGCCAAAGTAGGCGACGAGGAAGAAGCCAGCGAAGAAGAACGGAGCCACTGTTTTGTTCATAATCATCTGCGCCAGCATCGCAAAGCCGAGTGCGGGCAAGAAGGCGGCGGCGACATCCATGCCGGTCTGAACGAAATCGGGGATGATGTTGAGCAGGCTGGCAACAGCATCGGCACCAAAGAAGAATGCCAGGGGAATAATCAGCAGGCCGCACCAGCTCTGTGCGTAACCGGCGATGAGCATGTTGCGCGTGATGGCCTTGGTGTCTCCGTCCTCGACGTTTTTGTCGATACGGTGCACCAGCAGCAGCATGACCGGTTGGCCCAGGGCCGTGTCGAGCGCCAGGACGATCGTGGCGATAGGAATACCCAGGGTCAGGGCCGCCGAAGCGTCCGCGCCGGCCTGCATGGCAAGAGATACGCCCAGGATAGTGCCGGAAATCGTATCGGGCGGGTTATAGGCGCCGACCGAGATGGCGCCGACCATGGCAAGCTCCATCGTGGCGCCCATAATCGTGCCGGTCACCATGTCGCCCATGACAAGGCCAACCAGAGGTCCGAGCACGATCGGGCGCTGGAGGTAGCTCGTGCCCGTCAGCCACTCGGAATAACCCAAAAGGGCAATCAGGAAAATCAGGATTGTCTTGATAACCATGACGGCCCCTAACCGATGACCTTCGCAGCGTCAGTCTTCGCATCTGCCGGAATCATCTGAATGAACAGTTCATAGCCCTCGCCGAGCAGTTCCTTCACGTAGGCCTCGTTCTCGGGCGTGAGGAACACGCTCGTCGAGACCTGGCGGGCATTCTCGCTAAAGGCAACGTTGCCGAGGTTGATCTTCTTGACTCCCATCGCCTTGGCGACGGCACCGGCCTGCTGAATCGTCTCGCAAACCACGAAGAGTTTGTACTTATCGGTCACACCGCTCTGGAGCGCCTTGACAGCATCCTCGGTGTTTTTGACGACGACCTTGCATCCTTCGGGCTTTGCAAGGGACAGGGCCTGCAGACGAAGCTTGTCATTGAGGACCGTGTCGCTCACTAACAGGATGCAGTCGGCACCCAGAGCCGAGGTCCAGCTAACGGCAACCTGGCCGTGAAGCAGTCGATAATCTACGCGAATCATCTGAATCATGATGTGCTCCTAACGATTAAAACTCATCGAGTTCGGCCTGCCCCAGCAGGTCGTTGACGTACTTGACCTTAGTGTCGTCCGCCTCGACGATTTGACGAATGGCCTCGTCGATCGGAGTGGAATCGGGTACGAACAGCAGCTGAATAAGGAGTGGCAAGTTCATATTGGTCACGAGGTGCGTGTTGGGACGCGTCTGGACGATCTTGGTGAACTCGTTGTTGACGCTGCCGCCGAACAGGTCAGTGCACACGACAACTTCGTCGTCCGCGGCAAAGCCGTCCAGAATCGCTGCAGCCTCCTTGGACAGGTCCTCGTTTCCGTCGACATACATAGAGAGCGCATGGACGTTTTCGCGCTCACCGGAAAGCAAGCCGATGCTCTCGACGATTCCAGACGCGAAATGAGCATGGGACGCCACGATAAACTGCCTCATTCGATTCCCCTTCCTAGCGAATTTCGGCATAAAAATGCCCGGACGCATGCGCCCGGGCAGGGTGCTTCTTAAATGAGTGGTCAACTATTAGTAGTCGAACTGGTGATAGTAGCGACGGTAGTTGAGGTTGTGCTTGGTGACCGTCTCGTAGTAGCGAGCCAGGCGGTCGGTAACGAGCACCGTCAGAATCCACGGAGACACGATGACGCGGAACTCGTCGTCAAGGCC
>DBFMRS010000057.1:0-2746 GCA_048387515.1 Collinsella sp. | reverse complement strand
TCGTAGGTCTCCGTCTCGGCCGCGTTCGGCTCGTAGCCGTCGGCCTTCATGGCCTCGTAGACGATGGTCACGTTCTCGATCGTCGCGCCGTTGACGTACACGGATGCGATGTCGTTGGCCAGGGCCCAGGCGGTACAGACGCCCATGCTCCACGCGGCCGGCCAGGAGATGGCCACGGCAAGCTGGGTGGGCGTGCGGTCGATGGGTCGGCCCAGCAGCTCCTCGAACGCCTCCACGGCCGGGCTCTTCATGGCGAACGCGGTCAGCGCCAGAGCCGTGCGGCGCATCGACTTGAGGTCGCCCGCGTGGGCGGCAAGCCACTCGCGGCGGGCCTTCGCGCCGTCCTCGTAGGCGGCCTGGAAGTCGGCCTTGCGCTGGGCTGCGGCCTGTGCGGCCTCGTCGGCCCCCTCGGCCACCGGCGCCAGCAGGGTCACGCCGAACGGCGTCTCCTCGGCCAGAAGCCCCGCGCCCGCGTTGTCGGCCACGTAGGCGTCCAGCGCCGCCAGGTCGGGGCGGTAGTCGGAGAACGTGCGGCATGCGGCGAAGCCCTCGGGGCATTCGTCGACGAACTCGACGCCCGCGTCGGCAAGCACCGCCACCACCTCGGCGCGGTTGCGCCTCTGCTCGGCCTTGGCCTTCAGGCCCGCGTACACGCGCTGCCATTCGGACTGCTTGCAGTCGCGCAGCTCGGCCACGGCCTCGTCGCTGCCCTCGAACTCGGCGATGGCGGCCAGGCGGTCGAGCGTCATGTCGTAGGCGGCGTCCTGCACCCTGCGGGCGGCGCGGCGCGCCTTGGCCACGGTGCCCGCGTCGGTGCGGGCGGCCACGGCCACCTCCTCGTCGGGAATGTCGAGCGCCAGCATGGTCTGCACGCCGCGCGACTTCTCCTCGGCGGTCAGCCCCAGCTTGGCGTCGGTCTCCACCATGGCCTTGGCGGCCTCCACGCGCGCCAGCTCGGCGTCGTCCAGGTCGTCGTAGACCTCGGCGAGGAAACGCTCGGTGCCGATGGCCCTCATGGCGCGCACGCGGCACTCGCCGTCGATGATCCAGTAGATGCCGCCCTCCTTGTACAGGATGGGCTTCATGACGGGCTGGCCGGGGTTGAGGCGGTTGGCCTTGAACTGCGCGGCCAGGCCCGCGATGTGCTCGGCGCTCTCCCTGGTGGTGAAGTCGCGCGGGTTCATCGGCTCGCCGTCGGCGCGCTCGTAGGGGTACACGTCGCAGATCGCGACCTCCTCTAGCGATTGCATGCGCGGGCCTCCTCGTCTACGATCACGCGGCACTCCATGCCCACCAGGCGGGCGCGGCACGCCACGCGGGCCACCTCGCCCATGAGCGCGATGCGCTTGGTGGGCACGGGGCCGTTCTTGATTTGCGCGGCCATGCAGGCGGCCCCCATGTTGAACGCCTGGCGCATGGCGGCGTCGAAGCCGCCGTCGCCCGGCTCGGGCACGGGGACGGCGCGCTCGATGCGCTTCAGGATGCTGTCCACCGTCTTGTCCGCGACGGTCTTGCTGATGATTTCCGTGAGCATTTGGGTCTCCTAACTGGGAAAACTAAAAGTGATAAAAACTTTTCAGGATTTCGGAACTTTTTTCTCTATGCGCTCCTTGCGCTTCTGCGCCGCCCTGACCCTGCGGTACAGGTAACGGCACAGCCACCGCTCCATGGCCTCGTCGTGCGCCTCTGCTGCCTTGTCGGCGGCGTAGCGGCTCATGCCCGAGGTGTCCGGGGCCTGCGGCATGGGGTCGGCGCGGCTCTCTCGGCCGCACTCGGTGCGCTCGTAGGTGCGGCGCTCCTCTGCGGTCAGCCTCGGCAGCAGCTCGGCTATGCGGGCCTCTATGGCCTCAAGCTGCTGCTGGCGTCTGCACGGTTCGCAGATGCCGTCCTTGCCGAGGGTCGCCCTGCGGCACCCGCACGACGGGCACAGCTCCAGGCGGTGGCGGTAGCAGCGCAGGGACACGTGGCCGCCGCTGGCGTTGATCACGCGCCGCGCGTTATCCAACTGGTTCTTGGACAGCCGCAGCTCGCGGCGAATCTCGCGGGCGGGCACCTTTCCCGCCAGCTCGGCTATGCGGTCGAGGTCGGCCTTGCGCCACGCCCTGTGTGGCCTGCCCTTGTCTCGGCGGGTCACTCGTCGCTCACCTCCACGACCACGCGGGGGCGCGCCCTGTCGGTGAGCACCCTGTCGGGGCACTGCTCCACGTACTTGCGGGAGTCGTCCTTGATTACGCCCGCCGCCACCAGGCCGTCGAGCACGAACTTGCGCGCGAAGCCCACGTTGTCGGCGTCGCGGCGCATGTCGGGCTCGTAGAACGTGGTGCGCACGGTCACCCGGCGCTCGAAGCGCGGCGCGCGCTGCTGCATGGCCGCCGCCCTCACGCGCGCCGTCTCGCGCTTCTTCATGGCCGCCGCCTTGTAGCGGTTGGCGCGCTCGGCGCCGATGTAGTCGTTCAGGCTCGGCATTCGGCCTTCGACCGTGACGGTGCACCTCATTGCGCGCCCCTGTCGTAGATGCCCTGCGCCTCGGTTAGCGTGGAGGCGGCGAAAACGGCTGGGCCCACGATGGCCTCCCACGTGCCCACCAGGTCCACGGAGTCCACCGGCGTGCGGCGGAAGCTCACGGCGGCCAGCATGGAGGGGCGCTGCAGCACCATGTAGCGGGACAGCACGCTCCACAGGTTGTGGTCGCGCTTGAACTCGCTGGCCTCGCTCACGGTCATTCCGTTCTGGCACGCCAGGGTGT
>DBFMRS010000056.1:0-5729 GCA_048387515.1 Collinsella sp. | reverse complement strand
CGTCATCCTTGTTGTCGATGTTGACCACCGAAGCAAGGTCTACAGGACTCGCAGGTAGGCGGGTCGACACCGCTAACGAAACGGGGAGGGTTTTTGACCCTCCCCGTTTTTACGCTTGCCACCACGGACGCCCATCGTACGGACGACCGTCGGGCAGCCTGTCGTACTCGCGCGGCCCCGTCTCCAGCAGCTCCTTGGCGCGGTCTGGGTCATAGCGCACATCCCAGGGAGAGCAGTAATACCATGCGGAATTGCCTCCGTATCGGGTAAGCCGCCACCGAGCTTCGGCAATCGGAACGAAGCCGAGATCGCACCACTGGTAGGCGGTGTGGTCGCGGCGGCCCTCCTGTAAGGTTTCCTCGTCGATGTGAGCCCCCCAACAATCGAGAAGGTCTTTGCGATGCTGTTCCGCGCGGGCGGCGCCCTCGATGCGCCCGCACTCATCGGCCTCGCGCTTCGCCTTGGCGTCGGCGCGGCGGCGGCGGTTGACCGCCTCGACGTCCTTTTTCGCCCAGGGGCGCGTCTGCTCGATGTTGTAGAACATCGCGGTCGTGTTTCCGTTCGGGGAGCGCCAAGTGCGCTCCACACCCTTTCCGAGCTGGCCTTTCTTGACATGGCGGTGCTTCTTCTCCCACTGTGCCGCGGTGCGCAGCTCGACGCCGTCAATCTCAATCATGGCGGCTCACCTCCTTGGGCAGATCGCAGTCGAGGTATACGCGCACGTACCCGCTCTCGCCGCGGTTCAGGTACTCGCGGGAGCGCTCCAGAACGCACCCCGCCGCCTGCATCGCGTCGGCGATGCGCTGAACCTCGTCGGGCAGGCCCTCAAGACGAACCCTGACCATGACAACCTCCTTGCCTTGAACCCTGCGCCACCGTCCGTGGCGCAGCCTAAGCGTACGGCTCCGAAAAAGTCCGAAAAAGTCTAGTTACCGCAGGTCAGACGTGCCATCGCGCAGGCGCACATGCACGCGTATATTTACACGTGCGACCCCTCAAAAATATTTTTTCGCCAACCTCCGCGGCGACCGCGGGCGGCGGGATTGCCGCCGCGAACGGTCATGGCCATAGCCGGCGCCGATGTAGCTGAAGCTACCGCGGCGGCTAGTGCTTGTGGCCGCGGGGGCGTTTCTGTTCGGCCTGCGGCGGCTCGGGCTTGCGAGGCGCGGGGTCCTCGCCCGCGAGCCTCGCCCGCTCGTCAGCGAGCTTGCGGCGCTCGATGCCCAGTCCCGCGGCCTTGAGCAGGGGGCCGGACAGCATCGCAGCGCTGTTGCCGCCCTGCAGCTGGCGAATCTTGAGGTCAAGTGCGGCAATTTGCTCGTCGAGCTGAGCGATCATCTCCGCGCGGGTATCGACCTGATCCGCGGTGGCCATGGCCACGCGGCGCTGGGCATCGGCGGCCGCGGCGGCGGTGGCCATGGCCACGCGGCGGCGCTTGGCCAGCGCGCCCCTGTGCCTGCCCTGGGCGCGACCGCGCTTAGCCTTCTCGATGCGGCCGCGCTGACGCTCGAGCTCCGCGACTTCCCGTTGCAGCTGCTCGAGGGCGGCGCCCTCCTGCTGCAGCTCTGCGCGAAGGACCCGCAGGCGGGCGTTGCGGTCGCGTATCTCTTTATTCAGCTTGACGCGATCGGCGTGCCCGATTAGCCCGGTGCCGCCCTCATGCACGGTCGGCTGCTCATCCAGCCCTCTATCTTTATTGCTGCGATGGTCGATAACCTGTGCCGTGGTTCCCGTTGCGGCGGCGTGTGCCGCGAGGTGCCTGTTGGCGATCTCTGCCCAAGCCGCGCGGACGGCCATGAGTTCAGCGCTACCGACGTCGCGCGCAGCCTGACCCGAGATACGGTGCATCTGCACCGGCCTCTTACTCGTGCGGTCCTTCGTACCCAGGCCCTCGGCCTTCGCCTGCTTCATGGTCAGGCGGCGGCCATCCTTGAAGTTATATATCTTCTCCCAGCCATCTGCCTTGGCTGCCTTCCAATCGGTTGCGCGGATGGGCGCCTGCTGCCCATGTGCATCCTGGCACAGATACCAGCACTGCCCCTTCTCGGCCTTGGTCCTCTGGATGAAGCCCTGAGCGCCAAGGTCGAGCGCGGAGACGAGGACGTGAGCGTGGGGGTTCCCGCCGCTGCCGTCATCATGTATCGACCAGTCGCACGCCTTCGCGGGGAACATCCCGCAGAAGTCGCGCACGCAGGCGCGGCGGCCGTCGGCATCGAGCTCAATCGGCAACGCAAACTCATAGCGCAGCGCGACGAGCTCGTTGCCGCCGCCGCCCTCGGCCCATGCCCGCTCGGCCCCGTTCCAGAGCTCGCCGCGCCCGATGGGCGGCACGCCACCGGGCAGAGACAGACCCTCCTCGACGACGCGTTCCTTCCTGGCATAGTCGCAGAGCTGCCCCGTCCGCTCTTCCACAAGCGCCTGGCCCGACTGGTACGCGGCCTTCCTGACCGCGCCCGCCCCGGTGGCGGGCGAGCAGCCGCGGTAGTTCAGATGGAAGATGGCCATGCGAGTTCCTTTCAGGCAAGGGGCGCAGATGCGCCCCGCGCAGCGGCGCGGAGTGCCGTGAGCCGCGGTCGGCGAACGGTGCCCGCAGCGCGGAGTGCAAGGGAGCGCAGCGACCACGCAGCCCGACCCCGTAGACGTGAGCCGTCTCAGGCGAACGGCTTCGGGGTCGGGCGTAGGGCCGTCTGCCAAGACCGCACGCAGTGCAGGACTTTTGACGCATCGCGGCAAAAGTACTGCCAAGTGCGCACTACCTCTGGTAGTGATATACCCAGCTCGCGAAATTTTACCGTGAGTATGGGTATATTTTGCTGCAAAGACAAAACGCTAACGAGCAAGGAAGGGCGGTCATTTATGACGGCATCCATCGACGAGCAGATTGCACGTAAGAGGGCCGCGGCCGACAAGCAGGCAGCTCGCGCCGCCGCGCTGAAGAAGGAGCTGAGGGACCTCGAGAAGAAGAAGGCCGCGGCCGAGCGGAAGGCCCGCACGCACCGCTTGGTCGAAGTCGGCGCGATCCTCGAGCAGACCTCTGGCATGACCTTCGATACCGAGGACAGCCGCCGCGCCCTGTCCGTCGCGCTGACCGAGCAGCTGCGGTACACGGACGGCACGCCGTTCACCCGCGGCGGCCAGATCGCCGAGGCCGTCGGCATGCTGCTGGGGGATCAGAAATGAACGTCACCATCACTTTTGCAAACAAGGTCGAGAGCTACTACACCCGCGCCGATGGCTCGGCGGCGCTGAGCAAGGACGTGCTCGAGCTCAACGCCGACGGCTCGGCGGCGGTGCTCTGGAGCCGCCTCGAGTTCGACAGGGGCGGCGGCGATGACGGGACCAAGCCCCGGACCGAAAGGGGCTTCAGCCGCGAGGTGCTGCGCCTGCCGCCCGCGGCGGCACTCGGCCCCGGCGGCAGCCTGGACGAGTTCTGGACCAGCGCCGCCCAGCACTGCGGCGTGGCCGAGGTCGAGATCGACGGCAAGCTCGTGTACCCGTTCTAAACCTGCCGCCGCGATGAAAACCGAAGAGCCCCGCGGGGCCTTTGAGGGTCCGCGGGGTTCTTGTCATTCTCCCCCTGGGCCGAGCAGCTTCATGGCCATGCGGCCGCGGCGCCACCACGGCGTGGCCGCGATCGCCTGCTGGCGCTCGGCGAGCGATGCGAGCTTTCCGGCGAGCTCCGCGACCCTAGCGTTCGCCTCTGCGAGCTGCGCCTTGGCCTCGGCCTCGGCGCGGGCGGCGCGGTCGCGCTCGGTCGCAAGTGCCTCCATCAGCTCGGCGTTGCGGGACCGTTCGATTTCCAGTTGGGCGGCCAGGGAGTCAACCAGGGAGTCCGGGGCGGGCGCAGCGGCCGGCTGGCGGGACGGTTTGCCGGGGTTCTTCAGGGCGTCGGCGATGGCCGCGGCGGCGAAGTCATCGAGAAAATCGGTATTCCCGTTTCGTGAAACATGGTTTCCCAGTCCCAGTTTCTCGATGTAGTTCGCGACTGTGCGCTTTGAGACGCCCAGTTCAGACGCTATTTCACGCTTCGTTATGCCCATTGTTCAACCTATCGTCAATCGGGAATGTTTCCCGGGAAACATCGGGAAGTTTCACGGTAGTTCCCGATGATTTTACCGTTTCGCGTTCCCGTTTTTCCCGTTTCTCGTTCTCCACGTCGACACGTTTCCAGTACTCCTCGACCCCGGTATCCAAACCGATGGCCTTCTGCGTGAGCTCCAACCTGGTCATGGCGGACTGCGGCGGGCTCAGGTACCCGCGGTCATTGGCGCTCGACGAGTACTGGTCGAGCGCTGCCCTGAGCTCGACCATCGCGGGGTTGTACAGCTCGTACAGATCATCCGGCTTCGGTTTTTCCGGCTCGGTGGCGCCCTTCGGCACATCCTTCAGCCACTTGATGACGGTCGGGCGTGAGATGCCGAGAGCACGGGCGATCTCACTATGGTTGGCGTCGGGGTGCTCTGCGGCGTACTCGCGAACGAGATCGGCCTTCGTCGGGGCCCCATCCTTATTGCGCCATGCGCCATCCGGGTCGTCAAATTCTTGAACCGTTCGCGCCCTGGCCAAGTGCACGGCCTGTTTGCGCCCGTTTCTCTTGTTTTTCGGCAGCTCGATGGCGGTACGGCGCTCGATGCGCTCGCGGGTGAGCTTGTGGATGATGGGGTCGTAGTACGCCTCGATCGCGGCGAGCGCATGGTCCTCGGTGAAGTGGTTGTCCTCGCGCACCGTCAGGCCCTCGAGTGTCGGCACGAGCGCGAGAGCGTCGGCCTCGAGCTCGTCGTACGGGATGCCGCACTTCCTGGCATAGGCGGCCAGGACGTTGAGGCACCAGTAGCGGTGGTGGTCGGTGGCCTTCGTCTCGACCTCGCCGAGCCACCAGTCGTACAGGTCGCGCTTGCAGGTCCAGCGGCCGGGGGCCTTGCCCTCGACGATGCGCGCCTGGTACCACTCGGGCCAGAGCTTCTTGGCGCGCTCGATGGGGGTCCGCCCGGCGGTGCGCATGAGCTCGATGAGCTCGGCGCGGTCCTTGCCGCCGCGGACGCCGGCGTATCCGAGCAAGTAGTCGAGGCTGCATCGCCAGGGTTTCCCGTCCTCGCCGTTGTGGACGAACGCCACGGCCTCGTACTTGTCCTTGATTTTCGACCCGGCGGCCTTGCCGTTGAGCTTCGTCGGGGTGCCGGGCATCCTGAAGGGCTGGTAGATGCCCTGGTGCTGGACGTCCTCGAGCGTCGAGACGGTATCGCGCCAGATGTAGTCCGTGAGCATCGCCTTGATCTCCTGCACGAACGGCACGATGCGCGGGATCAACGGAATCGGCTGGTCGAGCACGTAGTAGAGGTGGAAACCCGTACCCGAGTTCACGAGGAAAGTCGGCTGTGGGAGGGATACCCATTTGTCCGCGGCGAACTTCGGGTCACGGCCGTTTCGGAACTGCTTCAGCATGTTCTTCAGCTCCTGCACGCCGACGCCGTCGAGGTCGATCGCGAACGCGTGCAGGAACCGGGCGTTCGCGGCAACGCGGCTCTTGCCAAAATACGACACGGGTGCGCAAAAGACGGACTCGTTCTTCCTGTTCGAGTCGACGACGCGCTCCTCAACTCCGTCGAGGTCGTCGGTCAGCGTGAACCGCTCGATCACGGGGACATCGTGCTCGATGCCCGTCTTGGTCTTGACTGTCTTGGTCTTATGGGTGATCTGGATGACGATGCCGTTGGGATGGCCGCCACCCC
>DBFMRS010000055.1:0-5643 GCA_048387515.1 Collinsella sp. | reverse complement strand
TAATTGCGCTGATAACAACGATGACGACCGTTTTGGGCGTCATAGCGGGAACGCTGGCGATGACATTCGCTTCGTACTCGGTACCCAGGGCGAGTGATGTAAAGTAGCCGGTAAACGAGGCGACCAGGCAGTAGATGCCCGCGGTGTAGTCGATCTTGCCGATAAAGCACATCTCCATGCCAAAGAAAGCCCCGGCAAGGGGCGAGCCGAATACGGCGCCAAAGGCCGACGAGATGCCGGCGAGCATGAGGTCGTGGTGGTCATGCTTTTTGAGGTGGGCGAGGCTCGAGATGTTGCTGGCGATGGTGCCGCCAATCTGCACCGCGGCTCCCTCGCGACCGGCCGATCCGCCCGTTAGGTGCGTGAGCGTGGAGCAGACGAAGGTGAGGACGGCCATGCGCATATGGATGAGGCGTGTGCCCAGAGCGGAGTCGATGACCAGGTTGTTACCGCGTTTGGCGGCAAGACCGTGGTTTTTGTACACCCATGCGGTGGCAACGCCCACAACGGGAAGCAGCGCGTAAATCCACGCATGGTGCTCGCGATAGTCGGTGGCGATATTCAGCGAGGCCAAAAACGCCCAAGCGGCAACGCCCATGGCGAGCGAGACAATGACGACGAGCGCGAGCAACTTGGCGCTCGCGAGTAGGTTGCGGGCGTTGCGGCGCGTGTCGGCAGCCAAGAGATGCTCGGAGCGGGTAAGTTGATGCCTGCCTGCCGTGATGACGTCGTTCAGGGAGAAAAAGCCGCCATCGTCGAGCGGCTGGGAATGATCCTGCGTTTCGTTTGCGCTTTCGGGTTTGTCGTTATGAGCCATACGTTCCTCTTTTAGGTTGCAACGCAAGCATTATAAAACGCGGCAAACGCGACGAGCCGGTGGGTTGGTTTCCATTCTGTTTCGCGGCTTGCGGCCGACAGGTGTATTTACTGGTACAGGCCGAGTCGCGGTCGTGCGACGGGGGATTATACTGAGACAAGCATAAAGAATCGGCGCCCCTGTTGTGCGCCGTGGCATTAAGAGGTGCATATGGCAGAGAAACTCATTCCGCTGGATGACGCACAGTCGATTGTCCTGTCGCACGTTGCTCCGACCGATCTCGTCGAGATTCCCGTGTGGCAGGCCGCCGGTCTTCCCCTGGCCGAGGACGCGGTGGCCGATATCGACATCTCGCCGTTTGCCAACAGCGCTATGGACGGATATGCCGTGCGCTCGGCGGACTTGGCGCAGGCATCTGGCGAGGCGCCGGTGACGCTCGATGTTATCGGACATGAGGCCGCGGGTCATGTGTTTGGGGACGCAATCGGCGCGGGCGAGACGGTCCGCATCATGACGGGCGCGCCGGTGCCCGAGGGTGCCGATGCCGTGGTGAAGTACGAGATCGTCGATGTGCTCGACGGTGACGGCAACGAGGGCTCGCGTGTGAGGTTTTCGGCGCCGGCCAAGGTGGGGGAGAACGTTCGCTCTGCCGCCGAGGAGGCCCATGCCGGCGAAGTCGTGATGCGTGCTGGCGAGGTTGTGACTCCGGCGGGCGCCGGCTTGCTGGCAAGCGCCGGATACGCGAGCGTGAAGGTGCACGCTG
This sequence comes from Collinsella sp., assembly GCA_048387515.1. Taxonomy (GTDB): domain Bacteria; phylum Actinomycetota; class Coriobacteriia; order Coriobacteriales; family Coriobacteriaceae; genus Collinsella. Next base: position 4,063 of record DBFMRS010000055.1, on the reverse strand, counting down.
TCCCACGTGTGGGCATCATCTCGCTGGGCACGGAACTGGTCGCACCGAGTAAGGTACCGGCGCGCGGTCAGATTCGCGATTCCAACTCCTCGGCGCTGATGGCCGAGGCGCTCGATGCCGGCGCCGAGCCCGTGTTCTACGGTATTGCGCCCGACGATGACCGGGCGATTGGCGAGCTGGTGCATCGCGCCACGCGAGAGTGCGATTTTGTCATTACGAGCGGCGGCGCCTCGGCGGGCGATTACGACTACGTGACGGCGCTCGTCCGGCGCGAGGGCGTGGTGCTGTTCGATCGCATCTCGATGCGTCCGGGCAAGGCCATCACGTTTGGCTTACTCGGGGGCAAGCCCTACCTAGGGCTTTCAGGCAATCCGGCCGCGGCGTATGTGGGCTTTGAGATGCTTGCCCGTCCGGCGATTCGCAAGATGCGCGGCTTTGCCGAGGGCGTGCGTCCCGTGCAGCAGGCGACGCTCACGCACGGCGTGAAAAAGCGCCAGGACCGACGCTTCTTCGATCGCGCCACGGTTTTGCGCGACCCCGAGACCAGTGAGCTGTTGGTGACCGAGGCCAAGACGCAGAATTCGGCGCTGCTCGGCACGATGCAGCGGTCCAACTGCCTGCTGCGTATTGACGAAGGACCGTGCGAGCTCAAGGCGGGCGACGTCGTGGATGTCGTGCGTGTCGACCTGCCCGAGGGCACGGTGTTGTAGGAGGAAGACTATGGAGTTGAAGATTTCGATCGTGACGTGCTCGGATACGCGCGATCTTGCTCAGGACGAGGCTGGAGCCGCACTCGAGGAACTTATCGAGGCGCAGGGCTGGACGGTCGTCTCACATGTGGTCGTGCGCGACGACGTCAGCGAGATCGGTGATGCCATTGTGGAAGCCGCCGATGAGTGCCACGCCAATGTCGTGCTCACCTGCGGCGGCACGGGGCTTTCGATGCGCGATGTAACGCCCGAGGCGACGCGTTCCGTCTGCGACCGCGATGTGCCGGGTATTGCCGAGGCAATTCGTGCCTACTCCATGACCAAGACGCGCCGCGCCATGCTCTCGCGCGCTATTTGCATGCAACGAGGTCATACACTTGTCGTAAACTTTCCCGGTTCTACGAAGGCCGCCCGCGAAAGCTGGGAGGCCATAGCAGACCAGCTGGAGCATGCGGCTCAGATGACGGCGGGCGGTGGACATACCAACTAAGCGGTTTACCTGCGGCGGGGCGACCTGAACGGCTGCTCCGCCTTTGTTTTCCGCCGAATCGACGCCGAGGTGCACGGTAACTTGAAACTATATTCTCTGACGAGAATAATATCTCACTATCATTATTCGCGCAGAAGTATAATCTGATTGCAGATTAAAGCCCGCGGTGGGGTACCCGGGCACAAGGTCCGAAAGGGTTGAATATGTTCGATATGGTTTCTCGCCGCGGATTCGTCTCGCTGTCTGCTGTCGCCGCTGCCGGCCTTGCTCTTGCTGGCTGCTCGGGCCGCAAGACGTCCGAGCCGGCCGGATCCGATGCCGGTTCTGCTAAGGCATCTTCCAAGAAGGCTGTCGAGCTGCAGGTCTTTGCCGCCAACTCGCTCGAGAAGGCTCTGCCCGAGGTTCAGGAGCTCTACACAGAGCAGACCGGCACCACGTTTGCAGACACGCAGTTTAAGGCCTCCGGCGACCTTGTCGAGCAGATGCGCGCCGGTGCCGCTGTCGACGTGCTCATCACAGCCTCCAAGGGCACCATGGACGACGCTGAGACCGCCGAGCTCGTCGACGCCGGCACCCGTGAGGACATGTTCGTCAACGACCTCGTGGTCGTTCGCGCCGAGGGTTCCGACACCAAGGTCGAGGCCATCGCGGACGTTGCGAACCTGGACGGCAAGATTGCCATTGGCGACGCTAAGACCGTCCCCGCCGGTAAGTACGCCAACCAGGCCTTGGCCTCCGTGGGCCTCTACACCGGCACCGAGGGCGACGACGGCGAGTATGCGCCCGAGATCGCCGACAAGGTCGCACTGGCAGACAAAGTTGGTACCGCTGCCGCCTATGTGTCCACAGGCGACTGCGTGGCCGGTTTTGTCTACAGCTCCGATATCTTCCGCTACGATGGCATCGAGGAGGCCTTCGTGTGCCCCGAGGATTCGCACAAACCCATCGTGTACCCGGGTGCCGTTGCCGGGAGCTCCGAGCACGCCGACGAGGCCAAGGCGTTCATCGACTTCTGTCTGACCAACAAGAAGGCTCAGAAGATTTGGGCTAAGTACGGCTTTGAGCTTTCCGAGTAGTGCGGCTTGGCGCGATAATTCCATCGTTTTGTGTTTCACTCCGTCCTTGTATTCGCTTGGAGCTTTTCGTGCTTAATAGATTCCGCATGCTTGTCGCCTGTGCTTTGACCTTCGCGCTTTGCTGGGTGCCGGGATTTGCGTTTGCTGGGGACGCCGAGGACGGGGCCCAGGTTGCTGCGACCGCTCACGGGCTTTCCTATGGAATCGAGGGTTTTGAGCGGTTGGCCAAGGGGACCGCTCGTGCCATGGAGGGCCAGCCTGAGGGCTACCGGTTTCCCGTTGACGAGGACGTGGACCTTGTAGTGGCGCCTGCTGCCGATCGCGTTGTGGCGTGGATATCGCCCAAGGCGGTCGAGAAGTATGGATTGGATCCGCAGGACAACGAGTGCGTATCGGGTCTCAAGGCCCTCGTCTGTGAGCTCGACAGCGCAAACTGCATGGGAGGTGCGCAGCTAGGGGACGTGGATCTTCCTTGGTATGTCTCGGCGGAAACAACGTTTGACGCCGGGGGGTATACCTATGGCTTTGACGAGCGCGGTGCGGATGGGGACCGCTATGTGGTGATTGCATCGGCCTCGGGTGATGCCAAGGGCGGCGCGCGTTGGCTTGATAGCGCGCAAATGGTAGAGGCATCGTCTGTCGTGTTGCGGGATGAGCAGGGGCCCTTGACCTCTCTGGCTTCCTTTTTGAGCGACATCGACTATCGCCCGTTTTGGGTTTCTATCAAAACGAGCGGCCTTGCCCTGCTGATCTCCTTTGCGCTGGGCCTGTTCGCCGCGTGGAAGACTATGGGTACCTCGAGTCGTATCAAGGGCCTGCTCGATTCGGTCTTTACGGTTCCTATGGTGCTGCCGCCCACGGTCTGCGGCTTTCTGCTGCTTATGCTGTTTGGTCGATCGACCGGGGTGGGCCAGTGGCTGATCGCGCGCGGCATCTCGATTGTCTTTACGTGGCCGGCGGCGGTAATCTCTGCCGTGGTGGTGTCGTTCCCGCTCGTCTATCGTACGGCGCTCGGAGCCTTCGAGAGCCTCGACACGCAGATGCTCGACGCCGCGCGAACCTTGGGATGGTCCGAGCGCCGCATCTTTACCAGGCTTATGATGCCGCTCGGCTGGCCCTCGATTGCCGCCGGCACGGTGCTCGCCTTTGCCCGCGCGATGGGTGAGTTTGGCTGCACCCTGTTTTTTGCGGGCAACTACGCCGGCATTACCCAGACCATCCCCATCGCCATCTACTTTGAGTGGATGGGCGGCAATACTTCGGTGGCCCTCTTTTGGGTCATCGTCGTAATCGTGTTCAGTTTCTTAGTCATCCTGTTCATCAACATGTACACCGCGCATTCGCAAAAGTATCGCGAGCGTGGTCTCTCCCGTGCGAAGCGCAAACAGGCCGAAGATCTCGCCGGACAGGGCGATTCGCTCGACCCGGCGGGCGGCGATGCCTTGCGTATCGATCGCGAGGCGCTGGCCGAACTCATGCGCGATGATGCCGCATTACAGGGAGGTCGATAGGCCATGTCGCTCGTTCTGGATATTAAGAAACGTTATCCCGGGTTTGTGCTCGACATGCAGCTTGAGGCCGGCGAGGAGCGCGTGGCCTTGCTCGGTGCCTCCGGATGTGGCAAGAGCTGCACGCTGCGCTGCATTGCCGGCGTGGAGACGCCCGACGAGGGCAAGATCGTCGTCAACGGCGTGACCTTTTTTGACTCGGCGGCTGGCATCAACCTGTCACCCCAGGAGCGAAAATGCGCCCTGTTGTTCCAAAACTATCAGCTGTTTCCCAACATG
>DBFMRS010000054.1:0-6101 GCA_048387515.1 Collinsella sp. | reverse complement strand
CGGCCGAAGAGGCGTCAGCAGGTCAGTGGGTCATCGTCCCGGCATTCAGCATCAGGGTAGCGCTGCGACGCGGAAATCGCGCGCCGTTGCCGCGCCCCGCAGCGCCCGCTTCCCCCGAGAACAATTATCAGTGCAGGTAGAACGCCTGTGGTTTTGTTCAAAACGAAGGTATGGTCAGGGGTATCGAATCAAACGTAGTAGATGGGCCGATTTCGTGGCGAGCGGTTCCGGCTGATCCCTTGGGGACGGAGGAAAACGGATCATTTTGGTCCAGCGAGGCTGGCGGAGGCACTCGTGCAGGGCCGCCCGAACAAAACTATGCCGGTTTACTACGACGAATTCGACATTCCCGACCATGGCTGCATTTTTCTAAATATTGCAGACGTTCTACCTGCGGTTTTGCAAGCGCGCAATTTGCTGCGGTCGGAGACGGGCGATTCATCGTAGTAAACCGGCATAGTTTTGAAATGGCATTAAATCGATAACAGCTATTTTGCTCTGCCGGAGCGGTTGGCCGTTGGGTAATTACCCTCGCAGATAGGCGATGGCGATTTGGGTGCGGTTGCGCAGGCCCATTTTGGCAAGGATTGAGCTGATGTGGTTGCGTACGGTGCCTTCGCCCATATAGGCGGTGGCGGCAATCTCCTTGTTATCGAGGCCGCGGGCGATGAGCTCGGCGACTTCGAACTCGCGGTCGGTTAGGCTGACAAAGGCCGCAGGCCGGCGGGGCGTGCCCGCCTCAACGTCCGTTCCGTCAAAATCGACGTCCTCGATCGCCTTGCCCTCGAGCACGCGTTTGCCATCCATGACCTGCGTCAACGCGGGAGGGATGGCAGCGACGTCGGTTTTAATCAAGTAGCCGCGCGCGCCCAGTTTGAGCGCCGACACAATGTATTCGTCATCCGAGAATGTCGTCAGAAACACCACGCGCGCCGCAGGGTCGCGCTCAAGGATCTCGCGTGCCGCCGAAAGTCCGTCGCGCCCCGGCATCTGAATGTCGAGCAGTGCGATATCGGGCGCGTGTTCGGCATAGAGCGAAACCGCGTCGTTGCCGTTGGCGTCGGTGCCCACTACCTCGATCTGCGGCTGGGCGCCCAGGATAATCTTGAGCGAATCGACCACCAAGCGGTCGTCGTCGACAACAATGAGCCTCATCGGGCGTCATCTCCTTGCTGCTTGGGAACGGTGGCAAACACGCGCCAGCCGGGGGAGCCGGCACGCGGGCCGGCGGTGAAGGTGCCGCCAAGCGCCTCGATGCGCTCGCGCATGGAGGCGAGCCCCATGCCCTCCGTGGCGCCGCGGCCGCTTGCTTGGACCCCGTCCGCGCCATCGTCGGTAACGATGAGCTGGTAAAACGACGGATGCTCCATGCACCGTACGGTGACGGTCTGGGCGCAAGCGTGGCGCATGGCGTTGGAAAGCGCCTCGCGCAGCACCGCCGCAAAGCAGTTGGCGACATTTGCGGGCGCATGCTCGGCCAAAACTTCAAGCTCAACCTGCGGGCCGCCGTCCGAGCGCGCGCCTTCAACAATGCGTTCGAGCTGCACGGAAAGGTCGACGGCGTTGTCGTTGAGCGCGTGGACGCTGACGCGTACGAGCTGGAGCGCCTCGTCAACCGTGCGTTTGACGTCGGCGAAATCGGCGGCGACGCCAGGCTCGTCGGCGTGGACCACGCGAAGGGCTTCGGCCTGCAGCGAGGCGCGCGTGAGCTGGTGGCCGACGTTATCGTGGATCTCGCGCGCGATACGGGCGCGTTCGGCGAGTGTCGCGAGCTCGACTTCGTAGTCCTGGCGGTCGGCAAGATCGCGGTTGCGCGCTTCGAGCGCGAGGGCTCGTTCCTGCAGCTCGTCGCGGGTACGGCGCATGCGCTTTTGCTCACGCTCCAGCTGGGCTGTGCGCAGTGACAACAAGGTGGCGGCAACCGAAAGGATAGCGGTCAGCAGAAGCGTTCGGGAGGTGAGCGCGTCGGTGCGAAGGTCCGCGACGAGCGCAAGGGCAAAAGCGGAGCCAATGCCCAGCGCGACCCAGGCGTGCTCACGGCGCACGCGCCGCGCGATGTCATAGAAGGCGAGAGGCGCAAACGGCACAAACGGCGGCACGAAGACGGCCGCGATGATGCAGGCGTAGCTCGCGGCCTCGCTCACACGGCGGGCGCGGTTTCCCTGTGCGACCTCGGCCAGTGAGGTGGCAATTACGCCAAGGCAAAACGCCGCAACCAGACGAGCGTCCACAGCAAGGCCCGTGGCGGCTGCGATGCAGCACGCCAGCACGATCGATTTGTCGAATAGCCTGTTCATACGGGTATTGTACGCGATGCCGCGCACGGGGGAGGCACTACCCGGAGCAACCGTGACATTCCTCCCACGCGGCAAAGCGGGGGCGTCGGCGGGCCACGCGACCGAGCCCCCGCACTCGTGACAAAGCTCACTGGTGCGCGCCGGCCGCTCCTGCGATGATGCAATCGTACCGGGCCGCAAGCAACAGAAGGGCCGCCTCATGACAGACATCGTCCACGTCGAAAACCTCGTCAAGCGCTACGACGATCTTATCGCGCTCGACCACTTTAACCTGAGCATCGCCCCCGGCGAGATCTTTGGCCTGCTGGGCCCCAACGGCTCGGGCAAGACCACGTCCATCAACTGTATTCTGCAGCTGCTCGCCTACGACAAAGGCACTATCGAGCTGTTCGGCGAGCCCATGACGCCCGCCCGCTACGACCTCAAGCGCCGCATCGGCGTGGTCCCGCAGCAAGTTGCGGTGTTCGACGAGCTCACGGTGCGTGAGAACATCGACTATTTCTGCAGCCTTTACGTTAGCGACCGCAAGCGCCGCCGCGCGCTGGTGGACGAGGCGATCGACTTTGTCGGGCTGGGCGACTTTGCCAAGTTTCGCCCCGGCAAGCTCTCGGGCGGCCTGGCGCGTCGCCTCAACATTGCCTGCGGCATTGCGCACAAGCCCGAGCTCATCTTCTTTGACGAGCCTACGGTGGCAGTCGACCCGCAGAGTCGCAACGCTATCCTGGAGGGCATCTGCCGCTTGCGCGACGAGGGCGCCACGGTGGTGTATACCAGCCATTACATGGAGGAAGTCGAGCAGATTTGCAGCCGCATCATGATCATGGACGGCGGACGTGTGCTGGCGCAGGGCACCAATGACGAGCTCAAACGCATGATTCAAATGGGCGAGCGCGTGACTGTCGAGGTCGGCGCCGTCGAGACCGCCACGGTCGAGCGGCTGCGCGCCCTCGAGCACGTGCTTTCGGTTGAGCTGTCCGGCGGCGAGCTCGTCTGCACCTGCGAAGCGAGCCCGCACAATTTGGTCGACATCCTCGACACGCTGCGCGCCGCCGATGTGGCGCTCGGCCGCGTGTGGAGCGAGCCGCCGACCCTCAACGACGTGTTCCTCGAGATCACCGGCCGCGAGCTGCGCGACTAGGGGGCAGTCATGTTCAACACCATCATCACTACGGTCAAGACGCTGCTGCGCCGGCCGAGCACGTGGGTCTGGGGCGCTCTCTTTCCCATCGCACTTTCCACGATGTTCATGTTTATGTTTGCGAATCTGAGCTCTGACGGCACGGTCGACCCGGTACCGGTTGCCGTCATAGCGGACGAGGCCTGGGACGCCTCGACCTTTAAGGACGTGGCGACGTCGCTCGACGAGGAGGGCGACGACCAACTGCTCGAGATCCACGATTGCGACGACGCAGCCGGCGCGAGCCGTGCGCTTAAGGCCGGCGAGGTCGCGGGCATCTATACGGTCGACGACGCGGGCACGCCCAAGCTCACACTGCTTTCGAGCTACGACAGCTCGCGCGCATCATCGGTGCTCACCGATCGCAGCATCCTGGAGACGGTGGCAAGTTCGTATACACAAAATGCCGAGTTCATGTCACAGATTGCCCAGGACAACCCGGCGGCGCTCGCCGACCCGGAGGCGGTTGCGTGCGCTCTATCGCTCGAGGGCGGCACCCGCCGCGTAAGCCTGACACGCACCACGCCCGATGGCACGGTCATCTACTATTACGCGCTTTTTGGCCTGGTCGCGATGATGTCTGCCGAGTTTGCCGCCTTGAGCGTTGTCGACCTGCAACCCAATCTGTCGGGCCTTGGCGCACGCCGCTGCGTGGGCGGCCTTTCCAAGACGGCGTCGCTAGCCGGCATTTTTGTCGGCTCGTGGCTGGTCTCCTTCGCCTCGATGACGATCGCGATCGGCTACGTGCGCCTGGTCGTGGGCGTCGACTTTGGCGGGCGCGAGGGACTGTGTTTGGTGGGCGGCGCCGCTTCCGCGCTTGCCGCCACGGGCTTGGGGCTCTTTGTGGGCACGCTTCCCGTTAAGGACGGCAAGGCGTCCAAGTCGGGCATCCTCACGGGCTTTGCTACCACGTGCGCCCTGTTCGCCGGCCTCTACGGCGAGCCGGCGATGGCGCTTGCCGACGACGTCGCCCGCGCCTGCCCGGCCGAGTGCTGGCTCAACCCCGTCAAGCTCATCTGCGACATGTTCAACCGCCTGTATTTCTTTGAGGACCTGGGGCCCTTCGCCGTCCGCGCCGGCGCGCTCGTCCTGATGGCCCTGGTGTTTGTCGCCGCCGCTACGCTGACCTTTGGAAGGAGCCGCTATGAGCACCTTTAAGACTGCGCTTCGCATGGCGCTCGCGCACCCGCTCTATCTGCTCATCTACACGGTGTTCATTTCGCTGATGGGCGTGTTCATTGCTGCCTCGGTGAGCTGGAACTCGTCGCAGCTCACCGAGTACAAGCCCTACGACGCCAACGTGATCGTGGTCGACCGCGACGACAGCGACCTTTCGCGTGCGCTTACCAAGCATCTGGGGTCGCGTTTTGAGCTGGTCACGGGCGTCGGCGACGATACGTACGATCTTGCGGACGCGCTCTCCAAGAGCAATAGCGCCAAGGGCAGCGCCGACTGCGTGTTCTTTATCCCGGAGGGGTTTGAGGGCGACCTCGTTGCAGCCGCCCGCGCGGGGGAGTCCCTGCCCAAGCTCGATGTGACCTACGGTGCCGGCACCATGGCGGCGGCGCTTTCGTCTGCCGAGGCCTCGCGCTGGATCTCGCTCGCGGGCGCTGCGGCCGCACTTGAGCCCGCCGCCTCTAACGGCGATGTTGCCAAGGCCGCCGAGCGTGCGGCCACCGAGCGTGCCGAGGTCGAGATCGAGCAGGTCAAGGTCGACTCGACTGCCGCCGCCACGCTCGAGTCGTATTTCAACTTCGGTGCGTACGCGATTATCTCGTCGGTCATCGTGTCGGTGGGGTTGGTGTTCTCGGGCATGAGCGAGCCTGAGCGCGTGCGTCGTATGGATGCCAGTCCAATCTCCGAGCGCCGGCGCTCGCTTGCCGTGTTTGCGGCCGCCGCCGTGATCACCGTCTGCATCTGGTTTGTGTCGAGCATGATGGGCGTCGTGGGCTTTGCCGGCGCGGTTGCCGAGGTCGGCGTGGGTCGTGTGTGCCTGGCGCTGGCGGCGACGTTTGCCCTGGCGTGCACGCCTCTGGCCGTTGGCTTTGCCCTTTCGAGCCTGGGTGCGCGTGAGGAGCTGCTCAACGGTGTGGGCAACCTGCTCGGCATGCTCATGACGTTTTTGGGCGGCGCCTGGATGCCGCTGTCGCTGATGGGCCCAGCCGTGCAGACCGCGGCGCATTTTGTGCCGACGTATTGGGTGAACGACGCGATTGGCAAGGCGCTCGCCGCGGACCTGACGTCCACCGTGCTGGGCGACATCGCTTGCGATCTGGGCGTCACAGTGCTCTTTGCCGCGGCCATCGCCGCCGTAGGCCTAGCCCTCGCCCACAACAAATCCCACGCCTAGACACCTACTCATTGGGGACAGACTTAAACGACCAAAAGTATTCATTGGGGACAGACTTAAATGACTAGCCATCGGGGGCAGATAAGGAGCGTCCCCAACTGCCGGGTGGCGAAAGAGCGTCCCTTGTGACTGGTCATTTAAGAACGTCCATTACAGTCGAAATTGTCAGCCCGGGACCGTCTCGGGCTACGATTGAGGCGCGCCCAGAACGGGCCGCCGACCGGGCGCCCGCGCACGGCCGAACGTCCCTGCCCCCGAGAGGGCCCGTTGGGTGCTG
>DBFMRS010000053.1:0-8891 GCA_048387515.1 Collinsella sp. | reverse complement strand
GTCCTGCATTCTGCCATTTGATCTTTTTGCAGCCGGCAAGCTCACCGTGAAGCGGCGTTCCAATTTCATCAGCGCGCGTCTTTAATTTCGCGACTGCAATACGGACGAGTCTTCGCTGAGATCCATCTAGTTTTTGATATTCCTTCTCGACGTCTCGATTCAAAAAGCCGACGACAAAATGCCCACTCATTCGAAAAGATCCTCATCGGGGATCGCGTCCGGATCCATCGATTCAAACTCCGCGAGCTCCTCGGTAGTTAGGGCGTCCTCAAACGGAACAAATTCATGCGGACCATGCTTGACTCGATCCGCAGCGATGCGATTTATCTCAAGTTCGTGCAGATACTGCAGCGCACCGTACATTTCCTCATAGGCGGCATAGTCGATAATCACGGTATCGATATCGTTATGATCGGCAATGAACTGTGGTGCGCGTTTTGCGCGTTTACGAATGGCAGATAAAGACTTGCTTGCTTCGGTAGCCGAAACAACCTGGTCTTTTGTAAACACCGGTTTTTCCAGAACAAGTGGGGACATTTTGACCTCCAAAAAATAATCTGGATTATATTTCAAAGTATACTTCAAAATATAATCCAGACTTTTATTCGAAAGAAAAAAGCCCTATCGATTCTCGATGCTGCCGATATTCTTGAGCTCGATGGAGATGAGGCCGTTGGGCTCGTTGACAAACTCGATGTACTCGGAGTTCGAACCCATCTCGGCCGGGAAGCTGATCTCGATACCCGTATCGGTACGGATCTTATGATTGCGCACCGCCGCGCGTTCGACCTGCTTGCGCTCCACGGGCACAAGCTCGGGCACCTTCTCCTCAGTCAGTGCCGCGCGCACGCTCTCCTTGATAACCGGTTCGTCCTCAAAGACCTCATCGACGATATCCCAAGGCGGCAGCTCCTCGTCATCCTCGACTTTCTCGGCAACGGCAGCCTTAACCTTGGCGAGCGCCACGGCCGTATTGGCACCGTGCTCCTCGGCGACTTCCTCGACCACACGCGTCACGGTGTCGATGACCTCCTTACCCGACACGCCCGTGTCGCACTGCAGCAGGCCATCGGGGATAAGCATACGGTCCTCGCCGGCGATCTTGCGTTTCTTGTCCACATAGCCGATCTCCATGGTGCTCGCGCGCACGATGGCATAGCTCGGCACCTTTTGCGAGGGGTTCGGCAGAATGGCGTAATGGCGCGCGATGTCGTTGCGCACCTCCCCCTCCTCGCGGCCCACTTCGTGCATAAAAGCCTGTTTAGAGCCCAGCAGCATCACGGCAAACCAGCGGGCATCCTCATCGTCGTCAAAATCGGCCACCAGCACGTCGGTGGACTCGGCTTTCTCGGCTTTGGTGAGCTCGGAGGAGATAAACTCCGCAATCTGCTGCGACAGGTCCACAAACTCGCGCTCGCCAAAGAAATAGCCCTTGAGCTCGCCGCCAAACGCAGAGTTCTCGGCAAACGTGGCGCGTTTATTGTCGGCCGAGGTTCGTGCGCGGCGCAGATGCGTGGTTACGAAATTGCGCACGGTACGGCTCTCGATATCCAACTCGCGCTGGCTCATAACGTTGACGGCAGAGTCAAAGTCCAGGATATGCAGAATCGCGTGATTGATTTTCATATACGGCATTCCGTTCTAGATCGATTTCGGCACGAACCAGTATAGCGGTCGAGCCCGCCCCAAGCGTATCGAAGATTGGTGCAAAGAAACCTGTCCCCAATGCATAAAAAGGCGCCCGGGCCGTGTGGACCCGGACGCCTTCATTGTAGCTTTTCGCTCTAGCGAGCTTGATTTAGCAGGAGAAGTCGACGCTGTCGATGATGTCCTTGAGGGCCTTGGCGGAGGCGGTGAGCTCATGCTGCTCGTCATCGTTCAGCGGCACGGGGACGCGGCAGACGACGCCGTCGCGGCCAACGACCGTCGGCATGGAGATGGCCAGATCGGACAGGCCATACTCGCCCACCATGAGCGAGGAAACGGGCAGAACGGTCTGCTCATCACGCATAACAGCGGTGCAGATGCGCTTAACGGCCATGGCGACGCCGTAGTAGGTGGCGTGCTTCTTCTCGATGATGGTGTAGGCGGAGTTCTTAACGTCCTCGGCGATGCGCTTCTCGGCGGTCTCATGCTCCAGGTGGCCGTGAAGCTCGCAGAAGGTGTTCAGCGGCACGCCGGCAACCTGGGCGCTGGACCAAGCGACAAACTCGGAGTCGCCGTGCTCACCCATGACATAGGCCTGAACGTCGCGCGGGTCAACCTCGACGTGGGCACCAAGCATCTGCTGCAGACGGCCAGTGTCGAGCACGGTGCCGGAGCCGATGACATGGCCCTCGGGCAGGCCGGACATCTTGATGGCAGCATAGGTCAGAACATCAACCGGGTTGGAGACGATTAGCAGAATGCCGTCGAAGCCGGACTTCTTAATCTCGGGGATAATGGACTTAAAGATGTTGACGTTCTTGTTGACCAGGTCCAGGCGGGTCTCACCGGGCTTCTGGGCAGCGCCAGCGGTGACGACGATCATGGCGGCGTCGGCGACATCGGAATAATCGCCGGCGTAGATCTTCATCGGCTCGGCAAACGTCATGCCGTGCGCGATATCCAGAGCCTCACCCTCGGCGCGGTTCTTGTCCACGTCGATGAGGACCATCTCGGAGAACAGACCGCTCTGCATCAGAGCGAACGCCGAAGACGAACCGACGAAACCGCAGCCGACAATAGCGACCTTCTTCTCGTTAACCATTAGAAACTCCCATCTCTCTCCACAAACAAGCCGCCCGGGAACGACCCGAGCGGCTTGTCGTAATCCCAATACATCCAATCGGGTCTTTGATTATGCCCCTATTCGCAGCCAAAAATCGACCGTTTACCGAAATTGTTTGCAGCATTCGTAAAATAACTGCGCGAAATCGGTTTCGAGCTATTGACGAGTCGAAATAGGTTTCTAATACAGGCCCGCCTCGCGAATGGCCTCGACAGCCAAAGCGATCTGATCGGGCGGTAGGACCAGCGCCATGCGCACGTGTCCCTCGCCCGAAGGACCAAAACTCGCGCCCGGCGTCACCACAACGCCGGCCTTCTCCATGAGCTCCTCGCAAAACGCCATGGAATCGGTGCGACCACCGGGAAGCTTGGCCCACACAAACATAGAGCCATGCGCGTTGGGACGCTCCCAGCCCAGGTCCTCAAGACCATCGCACAGGGCATCGCGGCGCTCCTGGTACTTCAGACGCTGCGCCTCGACCTCATCGCGCGGGCCATTAAGGCACGCGATGGCGGCCTTCTGGATCGGGAAGAACATGCCAAAGTCAATCTGGCTGCGCAGCTTGGCGAAGGCCGAGACCACATCCTCGCGACCGACCAAAAAGCCGATACGCGCACCGGTGACGTTAAACGACTTGGAGAGCGAGAAGAACTCAACGCCCACCTCGAGCGCGCCGGGATACTGCAAGAAGCTGCCGCCCGGCTCGCCGTCAAACACGATGTCGGAGTATGCGTTGTCGTGAACGATGAGCAGGTCGTGCTCGCGGGCGAAAGTGATGATCTCCTCGTAGATCTCGGGCGTGCCCACCGAGCCGACCGGGTTCGCGGGCAGCGACACGATCATATACTTGGCACGATCGGCCACCTCGGGATCGATACCCGCCACATAGGGCAGGTAATTATGCTCGGCAACCAGCGGATAGTATTCGAGCTTGGCATCGGCGATCTTGGCACCCGCCTCAAAGACCGGGTAGCACGGATCGGGAACCAGAATGGTGTCACCCGGATCGAGCAGGGCCAGGCCCAAATGGCCCACGCCCTCCTGCGTGCCGTTGCACGACTGCACCATAGACGGCGTAATGCCCGAAACGCCAAAGCGACGCTCATAGTAATCGCACACGGCTTGCTTGAGTTCGGGCAGGTCGCGCAGGGCATACTTCCACATCTCGGGATCTTGGGCTGCCTGCGTGAGCGCCTCGACCACGTGGTCGTACGGCTTAAAGTCGGGCGTGCCCACGCTCATGTTGTAAATGGTCTTGCCCTGAGCCTTCAGCGCGAGAAGCTTGTTGTTGAGCGAGGCGAAGACCTCCGCGCCAAAGCGGTCGAGACGCTGCGATGCCTGCATGGTGCCACCTTTCGATATGAAAAACGCGGCGCTCCGACAAGAGCGCCGCGCGATACGGGCCATCAGATTGCAAAAGTGTAACGCTTGCAACCCCCGTATTGGTTCAATTTAGCCAACCTTAGTCAACTGGATTGAGCGCGTCGATCTGCGCAAGCCACAGACGCGAGCTAGCGTCACTCGGCATACGCCAATCGCCGCGCGGGCTGAGCGTCACCGAGCCCACCTTGGGACCATCGGGCAGGCAGCTGCGCTTAAACTGCTGGGCAAAGAAGCGACGGTAGAACGTACGTAGCCATGTGCGGACGGTCTTGGCGTCGTAGACGCCCTCGAAGCTCTTGAGCGCCATGCGGTAGATCTTGCCCGGCTCAAAGCCAAAACGCAGCAGGTAGTAGAGGAAGTAGTCGTGCAGCTCGTACGGGCCCACCAAATCCTCGGTCTTCTGCGCAATCTCGCCGTCGCCCGTGGGCGGCAGAAGCTCGGGGGACACCGGCGTATCGAGGATATCGAGCAAGACCTCGGCAATGCGCCCGCCAAAGACATCGGCGGCATAGCGTACCAGATGGCGCACAAGCGTCTTGGGCACGCTCGCGTTGACGGCGTACATGCTCATGTGGTCGCCGTTATAGGTAGCCCAGCCGAGCGCCAGCTCCGACAGGTCGCCCGTGCCAATGACAAAACCGCCAGCCTGGTTGGCCAAATCCATCAGAATCTGCGTACGCTCGCGCGCCTGGCTGTTCTCGTAGGTCACGTCCTGCACGGTCGGATCATGCTCGATATCCTTAAAGTGCTGCTCCACGGCAGCATGGATCGAGACCTCGCGAAAGCTCACGCCTAGGTCGCGAGCGAGCGACTCGGCATTGGACTTGGTGCGGTGCGTCGTGCCAAAGCCGGGCATGGACACGGCCGTGATACCGGTGCGCGGCAGGCCCAAGGCGTCGAACGCACGCACGGTCACGAGGAGCGCCAGCGTGGAATCGAGGCCGCCCGAAAGGCCGATGACGGCCGCCTTGGTGCCCGTATGGGCAAGGCGGGTCTTGAGGCCGGCGGTCTGCAGGTCGAGGATAGTCTCGCAACGCTCAGCCAGGTCACCATGGTCGGCAGGCACGAAGGGCGCGCGGGGGAAGACACGGTCGATGTCGAGCGCATCGCGCAGGACAGGTTCTTCGGCCAGTACGCCCTCAAACGAAAACTCAACGGTCGCGGATTCCGGCGCATCGTCGGTGCGCGTCCACGTCGTCGAGCGGCGGCGCTCGGCAACCAGGCGGTCAAGGTCAACGTCGGCGATGGCCATATCGCAGGTAAGCAGTTTGGTCGCGGCGAGCTTGGAGCCGTTTTCGTAGACGAGGTTCTCACCCGCAAAGACCATGTCGGTCGTGGACTCGCCCTCGCTCGCGTCCGCGTAGGCATAGGCGCAGTACAGGCGCGCGCTCTGATTGGAGATAAGGCTGCGGCGGTAATCTGCCTTACCGATAATCTCGTCCGAGGCCGACGGGTTGAGAATCACCGTCGCACCGGCAAGCGCCATCTCGGTCGAAGGGGGCGCCGGCACCCACAGGTCCTCGCAGACTTCAACGCCCAGCACCATATCCTCGGCACCCTCATCACAGCAGCGGTAGACAAGCCCCGAACCCAGCGGAACCGGACCCTGACCGGCAAATTCAACCCACACGGGATCCGCAGGCGACGGAGCAAACCAGCGACGCTCATAGAACTCGCCATAGTTGGGCAGATACTTCTTGGCCGTGAGGCCCAAAAGCTCGCCCGCGCAGCACACGGCGGCACAGTTGTAGATATTCTCGGCAACCGCAACGGGAAGACCGATGGTAAAGACGATCGGCAGCTCACGGGTTTCATCGAGGATATGCACCAGAGCAGCCTCGCAGGCATGCAGCAGTGTGCGATTATGGAACAGATCGGCCGCGGTATAGCCAGTCAGATTAAGCTCGGGCAACACCAACGCGCGAACGCCACGCCCGGCAGCATCGCGAACAGCCGCCAGCGCAACCTCGGCATTGCCCTCGACATCGGCCACGCGAATCTGCGGCGACGCCACCGCCACACGCAAAAAGCCATCAGACTGAGAAAGGTGAAGATTCATAAGAATGCTCCCGTGCGTAAACGCTATTCAACACAATTAGCAAGCCCTATTGTAGTTCAACCGCCGGGTGGAACCGCATCCCACCAACTTGGTGAGCAATTGATGAGTTGATGGTATCTGTTAAATGTCACGTACGATTCACATCTGGTGGGTACCCTGATGGCTACACGAAACGAAGCAGATTTACACCGGGAGGACCCCGTATGACAACCAAGTACACCGACGCGCCGCGCACGCGCGTCATGACGCCGGCATCGCTCAACAACGGCGTGCACGAGAACCATTCCATCGGACAGACCATGGCCATCGCGCCCAAAAAGGGCCTGTTCGATGACATTTCCATTCCCCAGATCATCGCCGGCGCCGCAGCTGCTGCCACGAGCGTCGCGCTTGCCTCCAAGATTGGTATCGCTGGTTCAGTAATTGGTGCCGCCGTGAGCTCGGTCATCACCGTTGTGTCCTCGCAGGTCTACCGCCACTTTATCTCTGCCAGCGCCGAAGCAATCAAGGGCACGCATGCCGCTGTCGACTACCCTGCCGGCGCCTACGAGCCCGTTGAGCCCGATGTCGAGGAGCACCTAGGTGGCGCCGCGACCACGCAGGAAATGCGCCAGGTTGCGGGACGCGCGACCACGGCGCGCGTCGCCCCTAACAGCCTGCGCGCCAAGGCCGCGGCAGAACGCAGCCAGACGCAAAAGAAGGTCATCGTCTTCTCGATCGCCATCGCCATCGTCGCGGTCATCGCCTGCACCGGCGCCATCCTTATCACCACCGCCGGCGAGGGTCTGGGCGAGCGCCCCGAGCCGATTCTGTCGTCGCGCACGACCGAGCACGACGCGGATAGCTCCGGCCAATCGCAAAGCCAACAGGACAGCTCGCAGGGCACCTCCGCATCCACCGACTCGTCCTCGAACACCCCCGATCAGTCGCAGGGTGCCGATTCCTCTGTGAACAACAGCGGTACGCAATCCGGCACAACCGACTCAAGCCAAACGACTGACGGCTCTCAACCGAGCACGGGCGACCAGACGAGCGGCAATACATCGGGCACGGGATCTACCGACAACGGCAACACCGACAGCTCGAATAGCTCGAGCGGAACCGCGTCCGGTACGGCATCTGACAGCTCGAGCCAAGGCACGGCATCGGGCAACTAAGCACGTTTGCCTCTCATAGATAATCGACCTATATAACGGGCGCGAACCGGCAACGGTCGCGCCCGTTTGCCTTGGGCGCCGAGGTGGCACGCCCCGTGCGATGGTAAGATGCTTTGGTGTGTAAAGAGGAGATTTGCCATGAGCAAGACAATAGTTAGGCCCACGCTTTCGCTGGGCAACCACATCTATCTGTATCGCCTGCTGCGCGATGCAATCGGATGCGGCAAGCAAACGTTTATGACGCAGGTCGAGGAGGCACTCGCCGCTGGTGACATGGCCGCTTATGACCTGGGCTTCGAGTCCACGCGCGAGCTGCTCGAGGAGCTCGACGACTGCATTAAGCTGACCGTCTTTAAGGGCGGTCGCCTGTATGCCACCGTCATCGCCAACGAGGCCTGGGATGCCGCCCTTGCCAAGGGCGAGGACAAGCCCAAGGCAGCCAAGGGAGCCAAGCAGTCCTACAAAAAGAAAAAACGCGGCGAGAAGGACCTCAAGGCCGTGCGTCCCAAGCACGTTAAGCGTCCCGAACCCAAACCCGTGGTTGAAGCTGTGCCGGAGCCCGAGCCCGAGCCCGAGATCGAAGCCGCTATTGAGGTAACAGCAGAAGCCGAAACCGAAATCACTGCCACGACCGATCCCGAAGTCATATCCGAGCAGGAAGCCACTGCGGAACTCAACGAGGCGCCCAAGTCGACAACCGAAGAAGCCACTGACCAGCCCGAGACGCCTGCGTTCCAAAACAGCGATGTCTTTGGCGACGAGGCCGAGGACGATCGACCCAACGATCAAGACACCACCGAGTCGACACCGGAGCCCGAGACGCCGCAGCCCGCCATCTCGCTCACGGTCGTCTATGACCCCGAGAACGCCAACGCCGGCATCACCACCATGGCCTCCACGCCCATCGAGGCAAAGCCGAGCGTCGAGAACGAGAACGCGACGCAGGTTGAGGTTGAAACCTCAGCTGCAGACGCGCCCATCACCGTGGAGCCCGCAGATTCCACGATCAAGCCGGAAACGACGCCGGAGCCCACACCCGTCATCGAATCCGTGCCCGCCTCTGCTTGCGACCAAATTCCCGCACCGGCACCGGCTTCGGTACCCGCAGCGGCCCCAACCCCCGCACCTGCAGTACCGACCATCCCCGAGGATTTCCCCATCGATTTCGCAACCGAGGTCTTCTGTCCCGGCCCATTGCTACACCAGTTGTCGACCTATCTCCCCTACGGCGCCGACACGCTCGGCATCGTCGGCGAGTACTACTGGATTGCCCGCGAGCGCGGTACCATCGAGGCCGCGCGAAACCGCGCAAGCTTCCCCCTGCGTTACACGCAGGCAGGCGAGCGCCACGAAGTCACCGTGCGCATCCGCCGCAACACCACCGGCGGCCTCGGAGCCGCCTGGACCATCGATAAAGTCGAAGAACCCGAGCAGTAACGACAAACGGCTCAAATCCTAATCAGGATTTGAGCCGTTTTTATTTGTTGATGTTCCGTGACCAACAGCGAGCGGGCCGCAAGTG
>DBFMRS010000052.1:0-14406 GCA_048387515.1 Collinsella sp. | reverse complement strand
CTATATCACCGCAACTTAGGAGGGATGGGCGGGGGAGTACTAGTTGGGTGCTGCTGTCGGGCTGGGATGGTTTAGGCTCGCTTGCGATGCTTCCATTGTTTACGGCACCAACGTATGAGTGCTTTTACGACCGGGATGGTGATGAGGATTACCCAGGCGGGATGGGGTTGCCCCAGGCAGAGCCACATGTAGAGGAACCATGCCTCGGCACTGACTGAATAGACGACATCGATCAGCTTAGATAAGTGGCGTTGGTCGATAAAGTCGCCAAGCGCGTAATAGACGGGAATCAGAAAGACGAGGAAGAGTCCCGTAGCCCATGTGTCGTAGACAATGCCGAGCACCAGATAGGCGAAGGCGACAAGCGCGGGGAAGGGGAATTTGTTCCATGCACGTCCGACCTTGGTGTGGAAATGCTTGCCATGATGGTCGAGCTTGTCGTGTGCTTCCTTCCAGCTGGAAAACGTCTCGCCGTCGATGGTGACGGTGCCGTCGTCATTGGTATGCACGCTATGTCCATCGTCCTCAAGCGTATCGATATGCAATCCGCCTGGCCCCACATGGATCTCTTCACCCTTGCGCTCGTTAGCCACATGGATGCCATTCCAGCCAACATGAACCTCTTCGCCCTTGTTGGGATCAATAACGTGGATGCCGCGCGCGAGGGAAATATCGACAAGTGGCTTATCGCTGCAATCAGCGTGCTCAGTAGAAGCCTCAGCCTCTTCAGCCTTATCTGAAGCTTTGGCGCCGGCGCCGCTGTCCTGTGCCTCATCATCAGCCTGCGAGTCGTCAGTGCTATCCACTGCCTCCCCATACAACAGCTCATCCAGCGACACGCCATACAGCGCGGCGAGCGCAATAAGGTTATCGGTATCGGGCGAGGATTCGCTGCGCTCCCATTTACTGACAGCCTGACGACTCACACCCAGCTGGGCGGCAAGCGCCTCCTGAGAAAGCCCGGCAGCCTTGCGGCGATCAACGAGCCGCTGCGCCATCGCAAGATCCATGGCAGTTCCTTTCATGTGGTGACCGTAATCGAATGAGCCGAGTATGCCGAGAACAACCAGTAGCGACCACCATTTCTAGTTAGAATCTGCCCCAACCCTACCGCAACTACCGGTAGCAACCCCTAACGACCAGCCATTTCAGGACAAATGTCGGTGCTACTCTCAGCTAAGAGCCTGCAACATCCCAAAATCTCAGCCCACGCACCCGCAGTAAGAAGACGAATAGCCTCGGCCTCCCTAGTTACCGCAGGAGGCCCCAGGGCTTACCTCCCAAATCTTTCCGCAGGACGGAAGGACCCCGCCGCGCGAAGCGCGCAGCGGGGCCCTGACATGTCCGAGGACGATTTGGGAGGTAAGCCCTGGGGCCTCCGATGAGAGCGGTTCCAGCCGAGGCTATTCGTCGCCGAAGCTGATGCCCAGCGCCTTGGCCTCGCGCACCAGATCACTCTGGGGGTCGACATACTTGAGCTTGCCGGCGACTTCCTCGAGCGGCATGTGGCACATCTTGCCGTCACGCAGGGCGATCATGTAGCCAAACTCGCCGCGTAGGCAGCCGAGTGCCGCCTCGACGCCGCACTGGGTCGCAAAGATGCGGTCCTGGGCGTCGGGCTGGCCGCCGCGCTGCGTGTGGCCGGGGATGGCGACACGGGTCTCGCGACCAGTCTTGGCTTCGATCTCCTTGGCGATGTCGTAGACAATCGAGGGGCTCGTACGCTCGGCGAGCTTCTTCTTGTACTCCTTCTTGGACAGCGCCGCGTCCTCCTTGGAGATGGCGCCCTCGGCGACGGCCACGATGGTAAAGCGGCTGCCGGTTTCCATGCGATGCTCGATGGTCTTGATGACGTTATCCATGTCGTAGGGGATCTCGGGAATCAGGATGACATCCGCGCCGCCCGCGACGCCGGCGTACAGTGGAATCCAGCCAACCTTGTGGCCCATGATCTCGATAACGAACACGCGCCCATGGCTCGAAGCGGTGGTGTGGATGTCGTCGATGCACTTGGTGGCGACGTCGATGGCGCTCGTAAAGCCAAACGTCAGCTCGGTGCCCCAGGTGTCGTTATCGATGGTCTTGGGCAGGGCGATAACGTTGAGGCCCTCTTCGCGCAGGCGGTTGGCGGTCTTGGTGGAGCCGTTGCCGCCCAGCATAAACAGGCAGTCGAGCTGCAGCTTATGATAGGTGTGGACCATTGCGGGTACCTTCTCGACGCCATCGGCCTCGGGAATATCCAGACGCTTGAACGGCGTGCGGCTCGTGCCCAGGATGGTGCCGCCGCGGGTGAGGATGCCGCTAAAATCGGCGGGCGACATGACGCGGAACCTGCTGTAGATAAGGCCCTGGTAGCCGTCCTCAAAACCATAGATCTCGATAGGTTCTTCGCTATTGGTCATAAGCGTTTTGACGATGCCGCGCATGGTGGCGTTGAGCGCCTGGCAGTCGCCGCCACTGGTAAGAAGACCGATCCTGAGCATGATGAATCCTTCCGGGCAAGTTATAACATGCGCATAAGTTTACCCCCGCACACTGTTGATACGGGGGTAAAACGTGTTAGCTCAAGCGTATGGAAATGTAAGCAACGTCAGGGAACGTAAGGTCGACGGGCCTGGCTCCTTACAGTGCGAAGGCATCGACGTTGCCCCAGTGGCGGCGCAGCGTGATGGCGGCAGCGGGCTCGGTATTGTCAAAGACGACCGACCACTGCGTGTTGCTGGTGATGTCTTCCGGATTGGGCTTTTGCGCCGCAGCGCGTAGGGCCTTCCAAGCGACTGCCTCGTCTTGGGCGCCGACATGGGCGTCAAGGACATCGGCGATTGCGACGGCGCGCTCTTTACCATGGCCCAGCTCGCCATTCTTTTGGTTGGGCAGCACTTCGTCGCCATAGCAGGCGTAGAAGTTCGTGACCTGGCGAACAGGGGTCGCTTTGAAAGCACGGTCCGGATCGCGCGGATCCCACTCTACTACGCGCGCGTCACCGGCGGCGTCGTTGATAAAGAAGTGGTAATCGCGTCCTGCCATGGCGTGCATGTCGTAGGCGGAAAGCAGGTCGACAGCTTCTTGCGTGGTGGCGGCACGGTCGAGCACCAGACGGATGGCGAGTGAGGTATTGATGACGGGGCGTTGCGCGTCCTGGTCACAGGGCTTGGAATCCAGAGTGAGTACGGCAATGGACACGCCGCATTCGTTAACACCGTCGAGCTGGGCAAACGGGCCCATGAGTGCGGCGGCACGTCCGGCGACGGAGTCAAGCGGAGTGTTATCGCCCAGGTTGTTAAGGGCGGCAAACCCGATGGAGGCATAGCCGCCACGTGGGTGATTGCGCACCAGCAGCGCCGAGGTGTCGTCCTTAAAGTCGTAATTGCGACCGGTGCGCACGCGGCCTTCGGCATCTACGGCGACAAAAGCGCTGCAGGCAAACTGGGGCGCCTGGACATGTACCGGCACACCGGGCAGCACCTGCGCCACCACGGCATCGATGTAGGCCTGGTCGTCGCGCACGCCAGCGGCGATGATGCGATCAAGATCGTAGTCGTAGGCGATGTCGATTGCGTACAGGTCATAGCCATCCGCGTAGCCGGTCAAGCGTTTGAGCGACGCGGCGGACTTGATTTGCTTGTGATAAACGATACCGGTGGCAGCGGCAAGGCCGACGGCGACTCCCGCGACACCGCAGGCGATGGCAATGTTACGTGGCTTCATGACGACTCCTCTCGTCCTGTTAGCGTAATTGTCGCAAAAGGTGCACGGGCATGATGGCTCAACTTGGTGAGTGGCGCGGAATTAAGCACGGAATGAAGAGTGCGGCACTGGCGTGGCGGGGTATGCTGGAGGGGACCATCAACCCAGCGAAAGGGGAGAGCATGACGGATCAGGAAACGCCCGAGCGCGCGCATGTGACGGCCGACGATATCGAGGCCGCCAACGACCTTATCGACTTTATCGAGGCATGTCCCAGCATGTTCCATACGGCGGCGACCATTATGGCCGAGCTCGACGAGGCGGGCTTTACCTACCTGCCCGAGAACGCGGCGTGGGATATCGAGCCGGGCGGTCGCTATTACACGCAGCGCAACACCTCGAGCGTTGTTGCCTTTAAGGTGGGCGAGGACCTGGCTGCTACGTGGGGCGAGGACGGCGTTGCCGGCGACTATCATTTTCAACTGACGGCGTCGCACAGCGATTCGCCTACGTTTAAGGTTAAGGCCGTGCCCGAGCTCGACGGCGCAGGCGAGACGCTGCGCCTGAACACCGAGGCATACGGCGGCATGATCGACTACACCTGGTTCGATCGCCCGCTGGCGCTCGCGGGCCGCGTGTTGGTGCGCGAGGGCGACCGTATCGAGAGCCGCCTGCTTGCCACCGAGTGCGAGGTCGCTATCATTCCGAGCCTTGCCATCCATATGAATCGTGGCGTTAACGAGGGCTTTGCGCCCAACCGCGCCGTCGACCTGTGCCCGCTCATCAGCGCCGGCGAGCTTAAGCAGGGCGACTTTGATGCTCTGATCGCCGACGAGTTGGACGTTGAGCCCGAGCAGATTCTGGGTCGCGATCTGTTCCTGGTCAATCGTCAGGATGCGCGCATTTGGGGCTGGGCCGACGAGTTTATCTCGACGCCCAAGCTCGACGACCTGGCCTGCGCCTATACCTCGCTGCAGGCATTTTTGGGTGCTGAGAACGCGCGCGATATCTCGGTCTTCTGCTGCTTTGATAACGAGGAGGTTGGCTCCGAGACCAAGCAGGGAGCCATGTCGACGTTCTTGGCCGATGCGCTGCGCCGCATTAACGGATCGTTGGGCTTTGACGACGAGTCGTACCATCGCGCCCTTGCCGCATCGATGCTCGTGAGCTGCGACAACGCACATGCCGTGCACCCCAACCACGCCGAGAAGTGCGACGCCCGCAATCAGGTTGTGCTCAACGGCGGCATCGTCATCAAGGAAGCCGCCAACCAGCACTACTGCACCGATGCCTTTAGCCGCGCGGTGTTCCAGGCCATCTGCGATGACGCCGACGTGCCCACGCAGGCCTTCGCCAACAAGAGTGATATGGCGGGTGGTTCTACGCTGGGCAATCTGTCGAACATGCAGGCGAGCATGCATGCCGTGGACGTGGGCCTGCCGCAGCTTGCCATGCACTCGAGCTACGAGACCGGCGGCGTGCGCGACGTGATGTGTGCCATCCGCGCCCTCACGGCCTTCTACGAGCGCAACCTCAACATCAACGGCGCCGAAAGCGTGGAGCTCTAAAACCTACCAAAAAGGGACAGGTTCATTTTGGCAGGTTTTATCTGGACGAATGCAAAGGGTGAAACCGAACTAGATCGGTGATACGTAGCCGCCGAGGTGCAGTGTGCCTCGGCGGCTTTTTGTGTACAGAGTACGGCTAATGCTTATAAATGCTATACATGCTTTACGTATCTACCATAGAGTTTTATGATGATTATAAAGTATTAAGGAGAGGTCATGACCACAACAGCCGCTCAGATCAACGTACGTCTCGATGCCGATCTTAAAAGGAGTGGGGACGCCGCTCTCTCCAGGGCCGGTATGACGCCGAGCCAGGCGGTGCGAGCGCTCTGGCGGCTTGCAGCGTCGCTGGCTGATCGGCCCGGCGCGCTCCAGGACATCCTTTCGCCCGGTCGTGCCCGGGCGGAACAGCGCGAGCGAGAGAAAGCCGCCAAGCACAAGCTCGAACTCATCGACCAAGGTTCGCAACTGTTCGCTGCTGTTTGCCGCGAGTCGGGAATTGACTTGGCTAAGGTGCAGCCCTCGGATAATGAAGAGCTCAAACGGAACGCCTATGCGGATCGCTATGGCGAGGAGATGAGCTGGCTCTATGAGTGAGAATCCAAAACGCATCTTGGTTGACACCAACGTGTGGCTCGATTACTTCATTCCCCAGCGACGCGGTCGTTCGGCGGCGATTGAGTTTCTACGTGATGCATGTGCGGCTCAGGTTGATTTGCTGTATGCGGCGACATCGTCCAAAGACCTGTTCTATTTGATTTCGAGCGAACATAAGGCGTGGTATCGGCGCGAGCACGGTTCGCTGTCTCAAGATGCCGCTTCGGCGGCGACATCACTCGCATGGGATTGTCTTGATGTGTTGTCGCAACTTGCTACGCCCGTGCCCTGCGACCTGAGCGACATATGGATGGCGAGTAAGCAGCGTAAGCTCCATAGCGATTACGAAGACGATTTAATCATCGCGGCAGCGATGCGCGCAAAGGCAGACCTTCTGGTCACCAACGATGTCAAGCTCTGCTCGCACGCACCAGTCGCCGCAATGAGCGTAGAAGACGCAAGAAACTATCTAACAACGCTCAAATAGAGTTGAGGTACTGCAGGTAGGGTCAACATCGGCGAAACCTTGCAGGTTGAGCGAAAGTCAGCGAGAGCCCGCCAGAGCGAGCAAGGTGACGTGAAAGAGGAGGGCATAGGCCTTTTGGCCATGCCCGACGATTGAACGTCAGATTGCCGCTCTGGCGGGCTCGCAGCGTCGAGGGGTTCCGGCGTTTGGAAAACGCCGGAACAATCAGTGTTCGATCCAGCAGCGCAGGGTCTCGCCTGCCTGCAGGTGACGCAGATTCTCCGCGGCAATGTCGACCACATTGTTGAGCGTGGCTGCCAGGTGGAACCAGCCGGAGACGTGTGGCGTGATGAGCATATTAGGCGCATCCCACAGTGGGCTTGTCTCAGGCAACGGTTCGGGGTCGGTGACGTCGACCGCGGCGCCGGCGAGATGTCCCGACTCCAGGGCGGCAACCAAGTCGTCGGCGACCACAAGGTCGCCGCGGCCGCCGTTGGCAAAGAAGGCGCCCGGTTTCATCGCGGCGAAGAACTCGGCGTTCGCCAGGCCACGGGTCTCGGGTGTGCTGGGCATAAAGGATGCGACGATGTCAGCCTCGGCCAGGCGCTCAGACAGGGCATCCATGCCGTCCATGTCCTCAAACACAATGGGGTAGACGAGCGGATGGCGCTTGATGCCGCGGACGTGCGCGCCCATGCTGCGGCAGAGCGTGGCAAAGTGGCCACCGATGTCGCCCGCGCCCAGCACCAGCACGTTGGCGTTTTTGAGCGAGGTGACCGGCCCTAAATCCTCCCAGCGATGCTCGCGCTGCAAGTCGTGATAGTCGGGCAGGCGCTTCATCATGGAAAGGACCATGGCAAACATGTGCTCGCTCACGGCCTGGCCATAGGCGCCCACCGAGCAAGACAGCTTGGCGTCGGCTGGCACGGTGCCGGCGGCAAGGTAGTCGTCATAGCCGGCGGTCTGCAATTGCAACAGCTGGAGGTGCTTGCACGCGGTAAGCAGGGCAGGGTCAATGTTGCCCAAGATCACGTCGGCATCGGCGACCTGTTCACGTGTGGCGGCGTCGGAGCTCGTGTAGATAAAGTCCTCGCCCGGAGCACCAGACTCAAGAATTGCGCGATGGCGGTCGTTGACGGGCAACATAACCAGAATGTTCACAAGCAGTCCTCTCCGCTCGACCTGCCAAAAAGGGACAGGTTTATTTTGGCAGGTTATATCAGGCGAAACGTTCAAATAAAACGCCGGGCTTCGCGATGGTTAACATATCCATCGCGAAGCCCGGCGCATCCACGGCTACCAGCTCAGCAGCTCGTAACCGTCCTCGGTCACCACGAGCTGCACCTCGCACTGAGCCGAATCGCTACCGTCCTTGGTGCGCACGCACCAACCATCACCCTTGCTAATCTTGATGTCGGGCGCTCCGGCATTGACCATGGGCTCGATGGTAAAGACCATGCCCGGGGCCATGATGGTGTCCACATCGGGTGCTTCGGTGGTAAAGCCCACAAACGGGTCCTCGTGGAACTCCTTACCGATGCCGTGTCCGCCGTACTCGCGCACCACGCTAAAGCCGGCGTCCTCGACCGTCTTTTGCACGGCTTCGGCCATCACGGACAACGGCAGCCATGGCTTGACGGCTGCCAGGCCCGCCTCCACGCTGGCGCGGGTGACGTCGACCAGGCGCTGGCGCTCGGCCGAGACCTCGCCGATACAGAACATGCGGCTCGAATCACTAAAGTAACCGTCCAGGATCGTGGAGCAGTCCACGTTGATGATGTCGCCCTCGTGCAGCACGTCCGTATCGCAGGGGATACCGTGGCAGACCACATCATTGATCGAGGTACACACGCTTTTGGGGTAGCCCTCGTAGTTGAGGTCGGCCGGCGTGCCACCGTGCTCGACGGTGAAGTCGTAGATCATCTGGTCGATCTGGTTGGTGGTCATGCCTGCGGCGATATGCTCGCCTACGTAATCGAGCACACCCACGTTGATGGCGGCCGAGCGCTTGATGCCCTCGATATCGGCGGGCGTCTTGTAGAGCGTGCGGGGCAGAACCTCCCAGCCCTCTTCCCACAAGCGCTCGAGGCGCTCATCAAAGGCGCTATGGCATTTCTTATATTTTTTGCCGCTGCCGCACCAGCAGGCGTCGTTGCGGCCGGGCACGGGTCCATTGTCAAACATGGCTAACTTCCTTTCATTCGCAGCTAGTATAGCCCACTCACAGGGCAGCTGCGCACTAGTAGCTCACCTGGCAGGGAATGCCGATGGCGCGCACGCGCGCGGCAATGGCGTCGAGGACATCGGGCGCTGCTTTGGCAAGGCCGGCGACCGGCGTCTCGCGCGCCACCGTGTAGATGGTCGCCTCCTGCGGGCGAATGCGCTCGAGCGCCGCGAGCCAGAGGGCAACGTATTCCTCGCCGGTGTTGTCGATGAGCTTGCCCTGATACTCGCCGGTCAAAAAGATCGTCTGGATAATAACGTGACCGTCAAAGCTTGCGAACGTCTCGATCTGGTGCTCGACGTCGTAGGGGCCAACAGGCTGGTCAAGCAGCTGGATAAACGCCGGGTCGACGGTATCGAGCTTAAGAATGTTGTCGTCGACCATCATGAGCGCGTCGTGCACCTCGGGGCGGTCGGCGCGCGTGCCGTTGGAGAGCACGGCGATCTTGGAGTTTGGGGCAAGCTCGTCGCGCAGCGCGACGGCGCCGGCGATGGCCTGCGGAAACTCCGGTGCGGCAGTGGGCTCGCCGTTGCCTGCGAAGGTGATCACATCGGGGAGCTCGCCCTCAGCTGCCATCTCGCGCAGCTTTGCCTCGAGCGCGTCGAGTACCACGGCAGCTGTGTTGTACGGCTCGTGACAGGGGCGCTCGGCGTTGAGGCCGTTTTCGCAGTAAATGCAGTCGAACGTGCAGATTTTGCCGCTCGCCGGCATCATGTTGACGCCGAGCGAGAGACCAAGGCGACGGCTGCGAACGGGCCCAAAGATGGGGCTGGCATTCAAAAACGTAGACATAGGCATATGCTCCTCAAGACAATTGTGCCTAAGCATAGCATCGGCTCCAAAGCAAGGTGCGGGCCCTTGCTTTACAAGTTTCGTTTTTTCACGTCGCTCATTATGCGGTGCCATGAAAAGCCTCGGGTCGGGTACAGTTAATCTGTTAACAAGGCGTAAGGCAATGCGGGTCCATCCAACCGCACTGACGTGCAACTGGATGAGCATTGATGATGGGGGCACAACATGGATTTTACGGTCGAGAATGCGGGCACCACGATTGCCTGTCGCGAATATGCCGGCCCGGATGTGTCGCCTGATGCTCCTGCCTTGGTGTGCGTGCACGGCGCTTGTGTCGACGGCACATTTTTCGACGGTATCGCTTGTGAGCTCAGCCGCAACTACCGCGTAATTGCTTACGACCGCCGCGGCTGCGGTGGCAGCAGCGATGCGGCAGACGGCAGCTATGATCTTGCCGCCCAGGCCGCCGACCTGCAAGCCGTGATCGAACACGTTGGCGCTCCGGCAAATGTGCTTGCGCACAGCGCCGGTACGTTGGTGGCGCTGGAGCTTCTTCGCATCGAACCCCATCTCGTCTCCCGTGCGATTCTGCATGAGCCGGCTGTGTCGGCCGAAGGCGTCGGTATGGGCGCAGCTCCGGTTTTGCTCGATATGATTGCGGCGGGAAAGGTTTCAAGGGCGCTCCGGCTTTTCTTGGGAGCTCTCGGCGACTTGGACCCCGAGGCTCCCGGGACGACTGAAGCGGAAGTCAAACATGCCCTGCGCAATGGTCGTTGCTTTATGGCCAATGAATACGGAACAAATATGACATATGCTCCCGACTGGGAGCGCGTCCGCGCGTCAAAGGCGGTGTCGGCCGTGTTTTTGGGCGAGCTTTCGGTCGATACACCCCGCGAGGCTGGCACGCGAGCGGCTGCCGAATATCTCGATTGCCCCCTTGTGACGATCCCGGGCGCGCATAACGGTCTGCGCGATCGCCCCGTTACGGCGGCAAACGCCGTTCGCGATGTCTTGGAGCGTTAGCACGCTCGATGACCTGCGGGGAGAGGGGCTGTTAGCGTTTCGTCATTGTTAACGAATGCGCCAATAACCACGCGCCCGCGGTTCCATTACCACCGTTTGCCAGGTCATAAAAATGTAACAGCATTCACGTGCTTACCTGCATCGGCAAGGTGTTACCCTTGTAGCATTTGGAACCCACCGCTACCATGCGAAACTATCGAAAGGGCCCCATATGCTCAATAATCACGAGGTCAATCTAACCGACGAGGAGGCTGCCGCTGAGGTCGCCCGCGTCGCGAAGACCTACCCCGTGGTGCGTTTGCTGTCGGCCGATCAGATTAAGAGCGAGCCTAACTGCCTGCTCGCCGGCGATCGCTGCCCTTGTCTGCGTCAGTTGAGTCTTGAGGCTTTGGCAGACTCCGATGAGGTGTCGGAGCAACTGCTCAACGATGGTGTTGAGTACCGCGCTCGCCTACGCCCTCTAAAGGTCGAGGGTGAGCCTCGTGTCTTGCTGATGGTGCGTCCGATCGATGAACAAGAGGCTGCAGAAGAGGACCTTGTCTACACCGACGTGCTGACGAGTGTGCGCAATCGCCGATATTACGAGGAAAAGCTCCGCAACGCCCGCATGAAGGCCGGCGTTGCGGTGATCGACCTTGATGATTTTAGGGTCTTCAACGATACGTGTGGCCGTCATGCCGGCGACCTTGCGCTCGGTGCTGTGGCGACAGCCATACGCAGCGGAATTCGTTCGACTGACGAGCTCGTACGCTATGGCTGCGACAAGTTTGTGGTCGTCATGCCCAATATTCCTTCCGATGACTTCACCCGTCGCCTGCATCAGGTGTCCGATGCCGTTCATGCCACGATTGTTCCGGGCCATGAGTACGTGAGCCTGACGGCATGTGTTGGTGGCGTTCGTATTCATGGCGAGACGGTTGATGAGGGCGTTGGCCGCGCTGTCCAGTTACTGAGCCGTGCTAAGGCAAAAGCCGGTACGATCGTGACCGATGGCGATTTCATCGAGGCCTTCCAAAACGAAAAGCCTTTGGTGCTTATCATCGATGACTCCGAGATGAACCGAGCCATTCTCAACGAGATGCTCAAGGACGAGTATTGCATCCTCGAGGCTGATAACGGTCGTACGGCGCTCGATATGGTCGACCGCTATGGCGATGAGTTGTCGCTCGTGCTACTGGACATTGTCATGCCGGACGTGAGCGGCTTTGAGGTGCTGGCCGATCTGTCGCGCCGATCGGTTGTTGACAAACTACCTGTCATCATGATCTCGAGTGAAGATTCCGACGATGTGGTTCTGCGCGCGTACGAGCTGGGCGCCTCGGACTATATCAGCCGCCCGTTTGACTCCCGTGTCGTGCGCCGCCGTGTAAGCAACACCATCCGCCTATACGCCAAGCAGCGCCGCCTGACGAGCCTGCTGTCCCAGCAGTACAACGAGCGCGTCAAGAACAGTCGCATGCTCATTGACATCATGGCCGGTGTCATGGAACTTCGCAATGGCGAGAGTGGCAGGCACGTTACGAATATCGAAAAGCTGACCGAGCTGCTGCTTGGCTGTCTAGTCCAGCGTAGCGACACCATTTCCCTCGACAACGAGGAACGCTCCACGATTGCCCTGGCTTCGGCGCTGCACGATATCGGCAAGATGGCGATTGACGATGCGATTCTCAACAAACCCGGACGCCTTACGTCCGAGGAGTTCGAGATTATGAAGACGCATACCACGATCGGCGCCGACATGTTGCTTGAGCTGGGTTGCCATCACGTCGGCAATGCGCTTATGGAATATGCGTACCAAATTGCGCGTTGGCACCACGAGCGCTGGGACGGCAAGGGCTATCCCGATGGCCTTAAGGGCGACGATATTCCCATTGCCGCGCAGGTGGTCTCGGTGGCCGACGTGTACGATGCTCTGACGAGCGTGCGTGTGTACAAGGACGCTATTCCGCACAAGGAGGCGATCCAGATGATCCTGGACGGTAAGTGCGGCACCTTTAACCCGCTGTTGCTCGACTGTCTGCTCGAGGTGCAAGACCGTATTGCCGAGACGTTGGCACGCCCCGCCGACGTTGTCGCGTTTCCCACGATTTAGTTTGACCTAAGGAGTTTTAATCCATGATTTCCATGCGTGAGGCGTATGAGAAGATCGGCGCTAATTATGATGACGCGTGCGCTCGGCTGATGGGCGAGGAAATGCTTGCCCGCTTTGCCCTCAAGTTTTTGGATGACGAGAGCATGGACAAGCTGGAGGCCGCCATGGCGGCAGGAGACGCCGAAGGTGCGTTTATGGCAGCGCACACGCTCAAGGGCGTGAGCCAGAACCTGGGATTCGATAATCTGTACGAGCCGGCGGTCGTGGTGACCGAAGCACTGCGCGGCGCCGATGCCGTTGACGGCGCTCGCGAGGGAATGCATGCGTTGCAGCAGCAATATGCGGCAACGATGTCGGCTCTGCGCGAGGCGGCTGAATAAGAGCTTGCGAGCCTTGGGCTGCTTGCCGGCCACATATAGGTGAAAGGGTGCCCCGCCGGACCATGTGGCCGGCGGGGCACCCTTATCTGTTTTGTGGTTCGCGTGCTAGCGGGCCTGCTTGACCTTGGCTGCCGCCTCGACAAACGACTTCCAGAGGTTAAAGTCGGTTTCGAGCGTCTGCCAGGTGTACTCGGGATGCCATTGCACGCCCAGGCAGAAGGGTTGGCCTTCGACTTCGATGCACTCGGGCACGCCATCGGTTGCCTTGGCGACCAAGCGCGTGCTTTTACCCAGACGATCGATGCAGCAGTGGTGTGCGGAGTTGGTCTGGATAAGCCTGTGCCCGCCAAGCGCGCGCTCCAGCAACGAGCCCGGCACGACCTCGACGGGATGCACGGGGTCGTTGAGCACGTGGGTATGGCGCCACTGCGTGCGGCCCTCGCGCGCGCCCAGGCTTGGCACGTCCATGCACAGGGTGCCGCCGGTGGCGACATTGAGCAACTGCGTGCCGCGGCAGGTGGTAAAGAGCGGCTTTTTGGCGCGGAGCACCTCGCCGACCAGCTTAAACTCAAAGCTATCGCGGATCTCGCAGCAGAGGGTGGGGTCGTAGGGTCGATCATCGCCCCAACGTTTGGGATTGACATCGGGGCCGCCGGGAATGGCGATGCCGTCGGCGATATCGACGTAATGACGGATGACCTCAATGTCCTCGGTGATGGACATCTGCAGCGGCAGGCCGCCGGCGGCAAGGATGGCATCGACAAAGACGCTCGCAATCTCCTCGTTGGGGGAGAGCGTCTCGCTCAAATAGGGTTTCGCTTCTTCCCAGCGTGGTGCGACCAGGATGAGCGGACGGTCGGCGGGATCGACGTCGACGTGCGGAGTGTAGGACGATGAGGTGCGGGTTCCGATCATGGGCGTAGCTTTCGAATCCGGGTGGACATGGCACAGGGGTGGCGCGGAGCAAACGTTACTGATGAATTTGCCCGCGTGGCAATTGGGTTAGTGGCCCTTGATGGAGTTGAGGAAGTCCTGGGCGCGCTTGGTCTGGGGGTGGTCGAAGAACTCGTCGGGCGTGCCGGTTTCCACGATCTGGCCGTCGGCCATAAACACGACGCGGTCGGCCACGCGGCGGGCGAAGTTCATCTCGTGCGTGATGACGATCATCGTCATGCCCTGCTGGGCCAGACGGACCATGACCTCGAGCACCTCGTTGATCATCTCGGGGTCAAGGGCGCTTGTGGGCTCGTCAAAGAGCATGGCCTTGGGTTGCATGGCAAGCGAGCGGGCGATGGCTACGCGCTGTTGCTGGCCGCCCGAGAGCTGTGCGGGTACCTTATCGGCCTGCTCGGCCACGCCCACGCGGCTCAGCAGGTCCATGGCGCGCTCGCGGGCCTCGTCCTTGGAGACACCCAGCACATCGACCGGTCCCAGCATGACGTTCTGCAGCACCGTCATATGTGCAAACAGGTTGAACTGCTGAAACACCATGCCCAGCTCGGCACGCATGCGGGCAAGGTCCTTGCCTTCCTGCGGCAGGGGCTCGCCCTCGATGAGGATCTCGCCCGAGTCGATGG
>DBFMRS010000051.1:0-3841 GCA_048387515.1 Collinsella sp. | reverse complement strand
CTCGAACTCGGGGAACTCCTTGGCGGCGAGCGGGCAGCGGTCGGGGTCGATGACCACGCGCGTCAGGTTCTGCATCCACCTGATGCGGTTTTTGGGCGAGTTGAGGCCCTGCTTGAACGCCTTCTGGGCGCTGATGCCCTGCTCCTGGTAGTAGAGGATCATGCCGCGCGCCGCGCTGTCGCACCACACGTCTGCGGCTGGGTCGCCGGCTTCCTCCAGCTTCGAGGCCACCAGCTCGGCGGTCTTCGGGTCGACGGCGTCTACGCCCTGGCGGCTCTCCTCGTCCAGCAGGTACAGCACGCGATCGTTCTCGTCGTATCCCACCTCCATGAACACCCACGGGTGCACGCTGCCCGCGTCCACGCCGAACGAGCGCAGGGCGATGGCCTCGCGCTCCTCGTCCGTTATGGGCCGGATCTCCAGCAGCTCGTCGGGGAACACCTCGGAGCCGGTGCCCGTCACCTCGCCGAGCCATTGCCAGCGGTAGGAGTCGGGGGTCTTGCGGCGGCTGCGCTCCGCCTCCGCCAGCGCGGTGGCGCTTATCCATTCGGGGTGCTCGTCTATGACGTCCAGGTACGTGGTGTGGCATATGAAGCGCCCGTCCTCTCCCGGGTGGGCCTCCAGGTCGCGCGCCTCCTTGTTCACCCAGTTGCGCGCCGAGCGCGGGGGGTTGTAGCTGTAGAAGACCCAGAACACGTCGCCGCCGCGCAGGAACGTGGCAAGCACGCTGCGCACCTCGTCCATGCCGTCGAACTCGTCTACCTCCTCGAACCACACCACGGCGCAGTAGCCGGTGCGGAACTTCGCCGATTTCAGCTTCTTGGGCTTGTCGCATCCCAGGAAGCGTATGACCTGCCCGGTGGGACGGTAGGTCACCTCCATTGGGGACAGCCCGAAGTCGAACAGGTGGGCCACGCCCAGCACGTCGCACGCCCAGCCTATCTGCTCGTACACGGACGTGCGCAGCGTGTTGCCGACCTTGCGCAGCACGACGGCGTTGGCCTCCGGGTTGAGCATGATCAGCAGCACGATGGCGACGGAGATGAACGACGACTTGGTGGAGTTGCGCCCGCCCTTGAACCAGTAGTGCGTGAACTCGTTCGATTTGATGGAGCGCCACACGCCGGCGAACACGGCCGCCACGACGTCCGAGAGCCTAACCGAGGTCGTCAACGATGGTCACCCCCGCCTCCGCCATTGCGGCCTTCGCGCCGTCCACGCCGAACATATCGTTGAGCAGCTTCACGCTCTCGGTTATGGCCAGGCGCGCGTCGCCGTTGATGCTGCCCTCGGCCGCCTGGCGGCGGAAGATGGGCAGCGCGCCGTCCAGCACCTCGAACAGCGGCGCGGCGGCATCCTGCAGCTCCCAGCGGCACTCCTGGGCGGCCGCGTCGCGGATTTCCTGGATTCTGTGCGCGATTCGGGGGTCGCGCATCAGCTTGGAGGCGGCGCAGCTTATCGAGTTGTAGTTCATGCGCTTGCAGTCGTAGGCCGCGCGGTACGCGTCCTGCTGCTTGGCGCGGGGCTTGGCCATCTCGCGGGCGAACGCCTCCTGCTTCGCCGTGAGCGGCTTGTCCTTCTTGGGCACCTGCGGCCTCCTTCCTGATTAGTTTCGCGCTAGCCAAGCGACGCGATCACATCGCGCTCGCGCGGCGAAAGCGCGAAACGCTCTGCGGCTGCACGCTCTGCGGCTGCACGCTCTGATATGAGGTAGCCGCCGCCGTATATCGCCTTGCCCTGTCCGCGCTGCGCGTCGAGCGCCCTCGTGAAGCTGCACTCCTGCGGGCCTACGCGGAAGTCGATGCCGTACTTGGAGTAGCGCGCCAGCATGGGCGCGGTCAGCACCTCGTCGGGGTACTCGTACTTCGGCAGCGCCTTGGCCTTCTCGCGGCGTAGGCGCTCTATCTCGACATCCAGCTCGGCGCGCAGGTCGGGCGCGCTCCTCGCCTGGGCGGGGTCGAGGTTGGTCACGAACGAGGTGCTGACGCTCGCGCCGTTGGCGTATGTCACGCCGACGCCCGTCACGACCTTGCAGCAGTTGCGGATGCCCATGCACGTCAGGGTGGGGGCGAACAGGAAGAAGCACACGCCGCGCTCCTGGTAGTGCTTGACGATTCGGCTCAGGATGGAGAACGGCGGGTTGTCCACCACCGTGCAACCCTCCGGGTAGTCCTCGCGCTCGTAGTCGCCGCCCGGGTAGAACGGGCGCGCCACCTTCGCCAGGTCGAACCCGTACTCCCGGTGCGCCCACCGCAGCACGCAGTCGTACACCTCGGGCGGTGTGTAGCAGTCGTCGGTCGTCCTCTTCGGCTCGAACTTGGCCGTGAACTCCTCGTATGTCTCGCCTCTCGCCATGCGTCTCCTATCTCTCGGCCCATATGGTCGCAAGCGTGTCGCCGGGCGCGGAAAAGGCCGCCCCGAAGGACGGCCCTCTGCCTGTTTCCGTATTCGGTTGTCCCTAGCACGCCGCCACGGCCATGGCCATGAGGCCGAGCACGAGCGCCCTTATGGCGTAGATGGCGGCCGCGTCTATGGCGATGACCGCGGCTATCGCGAGCAGGCACCCCCAGTTCACGTTCCTCACGATCCCCCCTCGTACTCGGCCTTGAGCCATGCCGTGTACTCCTCGAACGAGTTGAACCAAGCCACGAGCACGGGCACCGGCCTGCCGTTGATGTGCTCGACGCGGTTCACGGCGAGCACCATCGGCTCGAAGCAGTACTCAAGGCACATCAGCACGGCGCGCTCCGGCGTCCCGAAGTAGTGCTCCCAGTTCGTCATCGCGCGTCCTCCTCCCATTTGATGGTCCCGTCGTCGTATTCGGCGTTGAGCCAGTCCTGGTACTCGCCCCACGAGGCGAAGTCCCGCACCCAGCGCGATTCGAACATGCACGTGGTGAAGGGGTTGCACTCGCTCACCGCGATGCGGAACCGCCGCCCGTCGCGCAGCATGCTCACCTCCATGCGCATCGCGGCCTCCGGCGTGCCGAAGTACCGCTCCCAGTTATTAATCGCCCGTCCTCCTCCGCACCCGGACCGACCTTGCGGTACGTGAAGTCCTCGAACAGGTGCCCGCACCAGCGGCAGCGGTCGCCGCCCTTGGGCAGGTGGTGCCAGATCTCGCGCATGCGGCACGCGGGGCAGCGCACCTCGATGCTGGGGCGGCGCTTCTTCTTCGTCTGCTCCATGGCTACTCCCTTCCTTCCGGCTCCGCCGCACCTGCGAGGAACCATGCCCGCAGGCTCTCGGCGCACTCCGGGCACAAGGCCCTTGCCTTGCCGTCGATTCGCGCGCTGCTCCTCAAAAACGCCCTGGCGCAGCCCGCCAGGGTCGCCGGCACCTCCTTGCCGCAGCGTTCGCATACGTGCACGTACACCTTCATGGCTACTCGCCTCCCTTCTTCGGCAGGCTGCCCGTCACGCGCTCCCAGTCGGTCGCCGAGTGCTCGCCCGGGTACTCGTACGCGCTCACGCACGGCACAGGCAGCACCGTCACGCCGTCGTGCTCGCTGGCGTACTCCTCGGCGTCCAGCCTGTCCTCGAACGCCAGCACCACGTCGCCTTCGGTGGCGCACGCGTAGATCTTCCTCATGTCGTTCTCCTATTCCTCGAAGCACTCGCATGCCCCGTCGTATGGTGATACCGCCTCGACGTCCGGGCCTTCGCCCGTCATCGCGTCGTAGGCGCATATGGCCGCCGTGAGGGAGCCGCCGCTCACGCTGCCGCAGAAGCGGCACTCGCGGCACTCGCGGCCCTCCCAGGGGTCTGGCCGGTTCCACGGCGCAGCCGGGTCCGACTCGAAGCACCCCGGCGGCAGGTTCCACCCGCTCGGCGGCTCGTACC
>DBFMRS010000050.1:0-6187 GCA_048387515.1 Collinsella sp. | reverse complement strand
GTCCCCTGCTCTACCAACTGAGCTAACGACCCGATATCAACACGAAGCAAGAACTGGGGTGGGTAAAGGGACTCGAACCCTCGACCTACGGGACCACAACCCGTCGCTCTAGCCAACTGAGCTACACCCACCGTGTCCTGTGCGCTTCGCGCTCGACTATTATTGCAAGGAACGCCACGCGATGCAAGCCCCAATTTTCAAGAATTTTGAAAAGAGTTTTTCGGATCCATTTCGAGCAAATCCCACCGGTTTCATAGGAGTAAACTTGCCCCACTGCAAATGCTCGAAAGGACCGGCATGAAAGAACTCTCCAACCGCACGGCAACGTTTACCGATTCGGTCATCCGCCGTATGACGCGCATCTCCAACAAGTATGGCGCCGTCAACCTGTCGCAGGGCTTCCCCGACTTCGATCCCCCGGCGCAGCTGCTCAATAGTCTGGGCACCATCGCCACCGACCCCAAGCCGCTTTACCACCAGTACTCCATCACCTGGGGCTCCCAGGCCATGCGCGAGGCGCTCGCCGCCAAACAGGAGCACTTTATGGGCATGCCGGTGAACCCCAACGAGAATATCGTAGTCACTTGCGGCTCCACCGAGGCCATGATGGCCGCCATGATGACGGTCACGAACCCCGGCGACAAGGTCGTCATCTTCTCGCCGTTCTACGAGAACTACGGCGCTGACACCATTCTCTCGGGAGCCGAGCCCATCTATGTGCCGCTCAACCCGCCCACGTTCGACTTTGACCGCGAGACGCTCGAGGCAGCCTTCCGCGACAACGACCCCAAGGCCATCGTCCTGTGCAACCCTTCCAACCCCTGCGGCAAGGTCTTTACGCGCGAGGAGCTCACCTTTATCGCCGACCTCTGCAAAAAGTACGACGCCTATTGCATCACCGACGAGGTATACGAGCACATCGTCTACGCACCCCATGAGCACGTCTACATGGCCACGCTGCCTGGCATGTTCGAGCGCACCATCAGCTGCAGCTCGCTGTCCAAGACCTACTCCATCACCGGCTGGCGTCTGGGCTACACTATCGCCCCTGCCGAAATCACCGAGCGCATCAAAAAGGTCCACGACTTCCTCACCGTGGGCGCCGCCGCTCCCCTGCAGGAAGCCGTCGTCACCGCCCTCAACTTCGACGACAGCTATTACGATGAGGTCCTTGACCTCTATGCCGCCAAACGCGACCTGTTCTGCCAGGGACTCGACAGCATCGGTCTTGAGCATAACGTGCCGCAGGGCGCCTACTACGTCATGATGGACATCTCTGAGTTTGGCTATGACAGCGACCTCGAATTCTGCGAGGACCTCGCGTCTAAGGTGGGCGTGGGCGCCGTGCCCGGCTCGAGCTTCTTCCGCGAGCCCGTCAACCACCTGATTCGTTTCCACTTTGCCAAGCGAGACGAGACGCTTAACGCGGCACTGGAGAACCTCAAGTCCCTGCGTGATAAAATCAAACCGCGCGGGTAAGGACGGCCCGGCAACTAAAGTAACTAAAGAAGCCCCGCACCGCCTGCCGCGTTGCGAGGCTTCTTTTTATGGCGCTTTCTTAAATGGTTTAGAGCTCTATACTTTAGTCATGGAGCAACTCGTCCCAGTGAGAGGAATATTATGGAAGAGCAGCAACTTATCGGAGCGCTCGAGGCCGGTGGCACCAAGATGGTCTGCGCCACGGGCTATGCGGACGGTACGGTCCTAGAGCGCGAGCAGATCGCGACCACGACCCCGCAGGAGACCGTTGAGGCCGTCAACGCATGGTTTGCCGACAAGGGCATCGCCGCGCTGGGCATCGGCGCCTTTGGCCCCACCGCAGTCAACCCCGCGTCGCCCCAATACGGCAAGATCCTGGAGACGCCCAAAACGGCATGGCGCTACTTTGACCTGCTGGGCACCATCCAAAACAAGCTCAATATTCCCTGTGGCTACGATACCGACGTCAACGTCGCCTGCCTGGGCGAGGTCACCTTTGGTTGCGCCCAGGGCCTCACTGACGTTGTCTACCTGACCATCGGCACCGGCGTGGGCGCCGGCGTGCTCTCGGGCGGCCAGCTCGTGCACGGCATGATGCATCCCGAGGCCGGCCACATCCTGGTCACGCGCGACCCGCGCGACACCATTGGCGAGCACAGCGCCTGCCCCTTCCACGACAACTGTCTCGAGGGCCTCATCGCCGGCCCCGGCGTTAAAAAGCGCTGGGATGGCAAGAGCGCCGGAGACATGGCCGATGACCCGGAGGCCATGGACCTGCTCGCCGGCTATCTGGCACAGGCGCTCATGACCTACACGCTGTGCTACGCGCCGCAAAAGATCATCATCGGCGGAGGCGTGGCCGACCACACCCCCATCGTGCCGCTCGCACGCAAAAAGTGCGCTGAGATGCTCAACGGCTATATCGTCACGCCCGAGGTCAACGACATCGATAGCTACATCGTCAACAACAGCCTCGAGGGCAAGCAGGGCATCATGGGTTGCCTGGCCCTGGGCGCACAGGCGCTTCAGTAGCAGACGCACCCACAGGGCGTGGCGCGCCCGGCAAATCCGACCTACGGAACGACGCCACCACGACTCATATAAGCCCTCAAATAAAAAAGCCCGCCTAGGACCAAACAATACGTCCTAGGTGGCTTTTTTGGCGCACATCAGCGACCGTAAGAGATATCGGAGCACAACGCCCGTTGCCGCTCCACAGCAGTCGATCATCACATCGGTGATCATGCCGGCGCGTCCCGGCACAAAGAGCTGAATCGTCTCGTCGATCGAAGGAATCAGCAGCAGGAACACCGCCGTGGGCAGCAGCACGTCAAAGGTGCGCCGGCCCTCAAAATCAAAGGCGTGCGTTGCCAGGATGCCGAGCACCATATACTCGGTAAAATGCGCGCACTTGCGAACAACAAAGTTGGTCACCCATTCATATGGAAGTCCCACGCCGTGCAGGAAACCGCGGATAGCTTCCATGACCGTTAGGCTCAGCGAGCCCGATCCCGAGCCGGGAACCAGCGAATTGCCCCAGATCAAGAGCGCCATCAGGCAGGTCGCGACCGCCCATTTTCGATTGATCTTAACCATGCAGAAGTTATGCCTCCGCGCGGAGCGGCGCGAAACTGGCGGTACCGCCCTCGATAACGCTCAGATAGGCACGGCCCGTACGCTTGGCGGTTGAGGACTGCAGGCGCTCGATCTCTTCCTCGAGGATCTGATTGACGCGCTCGTGACGACGGTTTTCCATAATGCCGGCGGCAATAGCCTCGGCCCGCTCGATGCTCTCGCGCGAGATACGGGCAGTATCCTCGGGGAACACAGCACTGTGACGGCCGACATAGGCGGGGGCAGCAGGCTGAGGGGCAGCGACGGGAGCGGGGGCCGTAACAGGAGCAGGCTCGTCAATCTCATCCAGGATCGCGGTGGCGGCGGCCCACATGTCCTCGTGGCCCGAGTAATCGGCCATGGGGACATCAACCTCGAGCGAGGCATCTGGAAGGTCGCCGGTGTCGATGCGATCTTGGGCATCAATCGATGCGGTGATGGCTGCAGGCTCATCGAGGTCATCGAGATCGATGTCCGCGGCACCGGAGATGATAGGCATGCTGGCGAGGTTTGCATTGTACGGCGCAGCCTCAGCCGCCTGCTGCTGGGCAGGAGCGCCCCACAACGAGCTTTCGGCGGCACGGCGGGCGGCGACGGCCTCCTCGTCAGCGGTCATGGCTTCATCAACGTACGAATTGTCGGCAGAAGCATTCGCGTCGCCCGAGGTAGCGTTGTAGGCGTTATTGGCTGCCGCGTTGGCAACGAGTGCCACGAAAGCCGCCGTGCTGCCCGCAGGGGCGGCCTGGGAGCCCGACACGGCGCGTGCCGCGGCGGCGATGTCGTCGCGATTGAAGGAGCCGGTCTGCCCGCCGTTGGTGAGCTCGTCGATGGCGACTTGATAGACGTCGCGCGAGTGTGCAGGGTCGCAGCTCACCGGCGAATCGTCGTCGAGCATGCTGTCGATCATAGACCAAGCCTCGTCCTCGTCCATAGCATCTGCGGCTCGAGCGATGGTAGGGACACCATCATCGGCATGACGGCGCTGGAACGCACCAGTCAGGCCGGAAAGGAATGCCGAGGTAGACTGCTCCGACTGAGCCTGAGAAGCAGAAACAGCAGCGTAAGGAGTCGCATCCTGCTGCTGAGCTGGAATCGAGGCAGTCTTGAACTCGCTTTGATGCTGATTGAGATTGGCGGCACCGCCCATGGCATCAGGCTGGAACAGACGCTCTTCACGCTGCGCACGGTACTCGGAGATACCCAGCGAGGCGGCATAGATACCCACGCCCGCCACCGCGCCCACGGCGAAGGGAACCGCACCCGCCACGACCGTCTCGTTCACCGACGAAAACGGCAGCGTCGCGGCATACATAACCACGGGAGCGGCAAGGCCGATCCCGCACGAAAGTCCGGCAAGGACTGCTCGTTGTGTTGCATCAGAAGAAGCCATGAGCTCTCCCCATCTTCCAGCACCCAAATCGCATCATTCAGTTGGCTGCGCGAGAGAAGATGAAGCGGGGCTATGCCCCAAAGCAACGGTATATGGTTCGTTTCATCTGCGTTTTCCGTCGCGAAGCTTAAAAGCTATTATGCGAAACCGCCCTGTCGATTGCAAGCGACGATGTCGGATTGAAACGGGAAACCTGCTGCTTGCCAGTCTTATGGTCAAAAAT
Source organism: Collinsella sp. (assembly GCA_048387515.1). Lineage (GTDB taxonomy): Bacteria > Actinomycetota > Coriobacteriia > Coriobacteriales > Coriobacteriaceae > Collinsella. Next base: position 1,481 of record DBFMRS010000050.1, on the reverse strand, counting down.
AAGTGCGGAGCGGCGCTATGGAAAAGGGCCGAGGCGCAAGCCCCGACCCTTTATCGCATTGATGGCTATCGCTGCGTGTGGATGACAACCTAGAACGTCTGCTCGTAGTCGCTGTGCTTTTTGGCCGAACGCACCAGGAACTCTTGATTGGTGTTGGTGCCCTTAAGACCCTTGATAAACGATGCGGCTGCGCGCTCGGTGTTGTTCATGCCGGCAAGAATGCGACGCAGACCAAAGACAAACGGACGCATCTGCTCGTCGACCAACAGGTCCTCATTACGCGTACCGGAGGCAACGGGGTCGATAGCCGGGAAGATGCGACGGTCGGCCAGGTCGCGGTCGAGCTTAAGCTCCATGTTGCCGGTGCCCTTGAACTCCTCAAAGATGACCTCGTCCATCTTGGAACCGGTGTCGATGAGGGCAGAGGCCAGGATGGTGAGCGAGCCACCATTCTCGATATTACGGGCTGCGCCCAGGAAGCGCTTGGGCGGATACAGGGCCGCCGAATCGACGCCGCCCGAAAGGATGCGGCCCGAGGCGGGCGCCGCCAAGTTGTAGGCGCGGGCAAGACGCGTGATGGAGTCGAGCACCACCACGACGTCGCCACCCAGCTCCACGATGCGCTTGGCGCGCTCGATGACGAGCTCTGCCACACGAGTGTGGTTGTCGGCGGGCATATCGAAGGTCGACGCCACAACCTCGCCCTTGATGGAACGCTGCATATCGGTGACCTCTTCGGGGCGCTCGTCGACGAGCAGGCAGATGAGGTGTACCTCGGGGTTGTTAATCGAGATAGACTGGCAGATCTTCTTGAGGATCGTGGTCTTGCCGGCCTTAGGCGGGGACACGATCAGGCCACGCTGACCCTTGCCGATCGGCGACACGATGTCGATGGCGCGACCGGTAATGGAGTCCTTGCCGTGCTCCATGCGCAGCGGCTCGTTGGGATAGACCGGGGTGAGGTCACCAAACTTGGGGCGATTGCGAATCTGCTCGGGATCCAGACCGTTGACGGTCGTGATTTTGGCGAGGCCGGCGCGCTTGTCGCCGCCGCGCGAAGGGCGCAGCGAGCCCTCGATGACGTCGCCCGTGCGCAGGCGCGCGGAGCGGATGAGGTAGGCGGGCACGAAGGCGTCGTCGTTGGACTTCATGTAGCCATGGGCGTGGATGATGCCGGAGCTGTCCGGGCGAATCTGCAGAATGCCCTTGATGTCGCGGAAGCCCTCGGCCTTCGCGGCGGTGACGTAGATCTCCTCGACGAGCTCGGCTTTCTTCTTGCCGGTCGTCTCGATCTCGAACCCCTTGGCCTTCTCGCGCAGTTCGGCGACCTTCATGGCAGCGAGCTCCTCGCGCGAAAGCGTGGGCTCGGTGGGGGCGGCGTTGCGCTCCTTGTTGCGCTGTTTGCGATCGCGCTGGCGGTTGCGACGGTCGTTGTTGCGCTCGTCCTTGCGCTCGTTGCGCTCCTCGTTGCGCTTGTGCTG
>DBFMRS010000049.1:0-3370 GCA_048387515.1 Collinsella sp. | reverse complement strand
CCACTAGGCGCAGGTACTCAAAATCGCGCACGATGGAGCTGGCGAGGTGGCGCTTGAGGAAGTCCGCCTGCGAGCGTGCTGTATCGGCGCCGGCGGCCGTTGCGCGATCACCCAGTGCCTTGATCGTGCGTCCGTCCACGCAGCTACTGCGTCCGGTGCCGCGCTGGTCGGGAAGGACCACGCGGAAGTGCTTGACGGCCTCCTCGATCCAGCCGTCGCTTGTGGGCGACAGCGGACGTGGGCTCTCGCCGCCGGGGCCGCCCTGCAAAAACAGGAGCAGCGGCAGATCGTCGTTGATGCGGTCGGGCGCGCTAACCACGCGGTAGAAGAGCTTGATGCTCTCGGGCGCGCCGGCGATGGGTGCCGGCATGGCGCCGCGGCGCATGGTACTGCCGACGGCCAGGAGCATCGGCTCCAGGCCGCGCCAGTCAAGGGGGACGTCGATGCTGTGGTCCTCGACGTAAAGGCCGGGGACGTGGTACGAAGTGATGAGGGCCATGTGAGTCTTCCGTTCGTTGCGGTGTTTCGGGTTGACCAATTCTACCGCCGCGGGCGAGGCCATGCGCAAATCGGCTACCATGGTTGCAAACTTCTAGGAGAAAGGGCCGCCCATGTCGGTCGATATAGCCACGTATGTCCACGATCTTGCCGTTGCCGCCAAGGCAGCGTCGGCCTCGCTTGCCACGGCGAGCGATGAACAGCGCCAGGAGGCCGTGCGCGCCATGGCCGCAGCACTGCGCAACGGTGTCGACTCCATCGTCGCCGCTAACGAGCTCGATATGTCCGCCGCGCGCGATGCGGGTACCTCGGCCGGACTGCTCGATCGCCTGCTGCTGACGCCCGAGCGCGTCGAGGGCATGGCCGCCGGCCTGGAAAAGCTTGCCGAGCTGCCCGATCCCGTGGGCCGCGTGCTCGACCACCGCGTGCTTGCAAGCGGCGTGGACCTGACCCGTGTGAGTGTGCCGCTGGGCCTGGTCGCTATGGTCTACGAGGCGCGCCCCAACGTGACGGCCGACGCCGCGGGCATCTGCATCCGTACCGGCAACGCCTGCATTCTGCGCGGCGGCTCGCTGGCCTATCACTCGTGTGCCATGATCGCCGAGCTGCTGGCCGATGCGCTCGAGGCCAAGGGCTTCCCGCGCGAGGCCGTGTCGATGATCGAGTCCACCGACCGCGAGGCCACTGGCGAGCTCATGAAGCTCCGCGGTATTGTCGACGTACTCATTCCGCGCGGCGGTGCAGGCCTGATCCAGCGCTGCGTGCGTGAGTCGCTTGTGCCGGTGATCGAGACGGGCACGGGCAACTGCCACATCTACGTGCATGAATCCGCCGACTTTGATAAGGCGCTCAACATTATCGTTAATGCCAAGACCCAGCGCGTAGGCGTGTGCAATGCCGCCGAGTCGCTGCTGGTCGACCGTGCTGTGGCCGATGCGTTTTTGCCCGCAGTCGTGGCCGTGCTGCATGACCACGGCGCGCTCATTCACGGCGACGAGGCAACCTGCGCCGCATGCGCCGATGCCGGGCTTGCCGAGGGTGATGACTACGTCGCCGCGACTGAGGAGGACTGGGGTCGCGAGTACCTGGCGCTCGAGATGAGCGTGAAGGTCGTGGCAAGCGAGGACGAGGCCATCGCACACATCAACCGCTACGGCACGATGCACTCCGAGGCCATCGTTGCCGAGGACACGGATGCTTGCGAGCGCTTCCTGGATGCGGTCGATGCCTCGGCCGTGTACGCCAACGCCAGCACGCGCTTCACCGACGGCGGCGAGTTTGGCCTGGGCGCCGAGATCGGCATCTCGACCCAAAAGCTCCACGCCCGCGGCCCCTTCGCCGCCGAGGCCCTCACCACTTACAAATACAAGCTCCGAGGCACCGGCCAGGTCCGCCCCTAACGCCCGCGCAAACAAAAACCACCACAAAGGTGCCTGTCCCCTTTGTGGTGGTTTTAGGTGGCGTGGGCGATTAAGCCTGGAAGGTATCGCGGTCGGGGGCGAAGGACTGCATGGCCGCGATGGTACGGTCGAAGAGCTCGGGGAGCTCCCAACCCAACATCTCGGCGCCCTGCGAAATCACGTCGCGCGAGCAGCCGGCGGCAAAGCGCTTGTCCTTGAACTTCTTCTTGAGCGACTTGGTCGTAAAGTCCATAACGCTCTTGCTCGGGCGCATGATGACGGCAGCGCCGATCAGGCCGGTGAGCTCATCGCAGGCAAACAGGATCTTTTCCATCTGCAGCTCGGGTTTGGGCAGCGAGGTGTTGAAGTCGGACGTGTGCGTCTGGATGGCGCGAATGAGCTCGGGAGACGCACCTTCGCCCTCAAGAATCTCGGCAGCATAGATGGTGTGGTTCATGGGGTCGTCCTCATGCTCCTCCCAATCCAGGTCGTGCAGCAGACCGACGATGCCCCAAAACTCCTCGTTCTCGGGGTCGAACTCGCGCGCAAAGTAGCGCATAGTGCCCTCGACCGTCTCGCCATGGGTGATGTGGAACGGGTCCTTGTTGTGCTCGTTGAGCAGTTCGAACGCGCGGTCGCGGGTGATTCCGGCGGTAAGCGGCTCTGCCATAGGAGACTCCTTGTGCTCGTGGGGATCGATAAGAATGAATACTACTAGAACAAGAAAACCACCACAAAGGTGCCTGTCTCCTTTGTGGTGGTTTTGGCGCGGTTGGGTTAGTTGAGGGCGGCTTGGGCTAGGCGGGCTTCGGCGGCCTCCTCGGTGACGCCAAGGGCCACGGCGAACTCCTCGATGGAGCGGCGTTTGGCCTCCTTGAGTACGCGCATGTAGTAGGAGCTGGGTTTTTTATCAGCTTCCTCGGCCTGGCGAATGCGGTGCATCATGGTTTTTGCCACGCGGACCGTCTCGGGCGCGCCCAGCTTGAGCTGCTGCTTAAAGTGTGTCTCCTCAAGCGAGCTGTTGCGCTCGGTAAAGGTGTCGCACTCAAGCTCGTCATAGTGGCTCAGCAGGTGCTCGGCATCTTGCTGCGAGATGGCGGCGTGCAAACGGTCGGCCTGCGCCACGGGGTACATGAGGATCGTCTGCGCATGTCCCTGCTTGGTCTCGAGCAGTAGCATGGGCTGCGGTGTGTCGTCCCTAAAACCGACGACGGTGCAGACTCCCTGACCCGGATGAATGACGTGTTGACCGATTGAGAACATGCTACCTCCAACTTATACGAATTTACGTATGTCTAGAATAACACGCTGACGTGCGCAAACCCTTACTTTATGCACCTTGATTATCAACTTTATCCGAACACCTCCCACATTCATCCGCACATGTGCGGATGAATGTGGGAACCCGATACCCTGAGGGCCGGACCGGCCGGCCCCGGGAGATCGGAGGACGGCATGTCCGGAAAGAAGAA
>DBFMRS010000048.1:0-4865 GCA_048387515.1 Collinsella sp. | reverse complement strand
CCGGGTGGGCGCCCATGCGATGCAGATCGCGAGCATCTCGGCGGTGCTGGAGTACGCGATCCTGATTCTGTTCTTTGTGATGATGGCGCAGATGGTGATTTTGACGCTTCCGCGTGCCGCTGCGTGCCTCAACCGTGCGCAACAGGTGCTGGAGATTGAGCCGAGTATCGTCGATGGTGAGCGAACGCTCGACGCGGGCACGTCCGACTCAAAGGACGGAACCGGCGCGGTTGCCGTGTTCGACCATATGTCGTTTCGTTTTGACGATGCCGACGAGGACACGCTGTGCGATCTGAACTTTACCTGTCGCCGCGGTCAGACGACCGCGATCGTCGGCTCGACGGGTTCGGGCAAGTCGACGGTGGCCAAGCTCCTGCTGCGCTTCCACGACGCCACCAAGGGCGCCATTCGCCTGGACGGCGTCGACCTGCGCGAGCTTACGCAAGACGAGATTCGCGGGCGCATTGCCTATGTGCCGCAAAAGGCATGGCTGTTCTCGGGCACCGTGGCAAGCAATCTGCGCTTTGGCAACGAAGACGCGACCGAGGCCGACATGCTTCATGCACTCCAGGTTGCCCAGAGCACCTTTGTGCTCGATCAGCCGCAGGGACTCGATACCCCGGTGGCGCAGGGCGGCACGAACTTTTCGGGCGGCCAGCGCCAGCGTCTGGCTATCGCCCGTGCGCTCATGAAGCATGCCGATCTGTATATCTTCGATGACAGTTTCTCGGCCCTGGACTTTAAGACCGATGCCGCCCTGCGCCATGCGTTGCAAGACGAGACGCGTGACGCTGCGGTGCTCATCATCGCGCAGCGCATCTCGACGATCTTGCACGCCGACCAGATCGTCGTGCTCAAGGACGGCGAGGTTGTGGGCCTGGGCACGCATGGCGAGCTTATGGAAACCTGCGAGGTGTACCGTGCCATCGCGGAATCGCAAATGAAGGGAGGTGAGTAGCATGACCGAGGAGCTCAGGAAACAAGGCGGCCTTATCGATACCGCCGCTGCGGACGCTGCCGATAAAACGGTCGACCAGGCTGCCGTAGCACCCGAGCTAGATGAGGCCGCCAAGGCTGCAGCCGCGCGCGAGGCTCGCCGCCAGGCGCTCTATGAGGAAAACGAGCGCGCGGAGGATGAGCGCGCCCGAGCCGAGGCGGAACGCATGCGCGATGTGGACGATGAAGACGAGGACGAGACGCCTCGAGATACCTGGGCGACGGTGCGCCGCCTGTGGAGCGAGGCTGCCGGCGACCATTGGCGCTTCTATATCGTGTTCGCGAGCATTGTGTTCTATGCCATCTTTAACACTGCTGCGCCGGCATATAGCGCCCGCGTGATCGATGAGCTGTGGGGCCACATTCAGGTGGCGTTTGCCAACGAAACCACCTTCAACATCACCTGGGAGAACTGCGGCAGGACCATCTTCATCTACTTTATGATCTGGACGGCCGCTGCCTCGTTCTACGCGCTCCAGAGCTTTTTGATGTCGAGTGTGGCCGAACGCCTCAACCTGCGTCTGCGTAACCGCATCGCCCAAAAGCTCAATCGTCTGCCGCTCGCCTATTTTGACGCACATCGTCCCGGCGAGGTCGTTAGCCGCGCGACCAACGACCTGGACAAGATGTCCGAGAGCATGCAGCGCGGCTTGCTGCAGCTTCTGGTGTCGATCGGTACCGTGGTGGGCGCCGTGAGCGTGATGTTCGTGTTTAGCGTGCCGCTCACGCTCGTCTTTTTGTTCTTTACGGCGCTGTCGCTGCTGGTGACCAAGGTGGTCTCGCGCCGCACGCATGACGTAACCGGTGAGCGCCAAGAGTGGGTGTCCAAGATTACGAGTGCGGTCGAGGAAGGCTACTCGGGCCGTCTGGTGATTCGCGCGTTCAACCGTGAGCGCCAGAGTTCTGCCGAGGTGCACCAGGCCTCGGGCGAGCTGGCACGTGTGAGTGCCAAGGCCGACTTTATGATTAACGCCGTCGGCCCCGCGGTGCGCTTTATCGGCCGCCTGGCACAGATCGTGATTGCGATTGTGGGCTGCAGCATGCTGGTTGCCGGCCACATGACCGTCGGCGTGTTCCAGGCGTTCTTCCAGTTTATCTACGAGGCATCTGAGCCCATGACGCAGCTGTCGTTTACCTTCAACTCGCTGCAGAGTGCGCTGGCGAGCGCGGAGCGCGTGTTCGACCTGCTCGATGAACCCGAGATGGAGGCGGATCCGCAGCCGGGCGAGGCCGCCAAGCTGCCGGGTCGCGTTGAGGGCCGTGTCGCTTTTGAGCACGTGCGCTTTGGTTATGCGCCCGACAAGCCGCTCATGCGCGATGTGTCGTTTACCGCCGAGCCGGGCCAGAAGATTGCCGTGGTGGGAACCACGGGCGCGGGCAAGACCACGCTCATTAACCTGCTCATGCGCTTCTACGAGATTGACGGCGGGCGTATTACGCTCGACGGCGTGGACACGAGCCGCATGGACCGCGGCGAGCTGCGCCAGCAGTTTGGCATGGTGCTGCAGGACGCCTGGCTGTTCGATGGCACGATTGCCGAAAACATCGCCTACGGCTGCCCCGAGGCGACGCGCGAGGAGGTCGTGGCCGCCGCACGCGCCGCGCAGGTCGATTTCTTTGTACGCACCATGCCGCAGGGCTACGACACGCGCGTGGCCAACGATGCCGAGAGCATCAGCCAGGGCCAGCGTCAGCTGCTGACCATTGCGCGCGTGCTGCTCAACAACCCGGCGATTCTCATCCTGGACGAGGCGACGTCGAGCGTGGACACGCGCACCGAGCTTGCCATCGGCCGTGCCATGGACGCGCTCATGCATGGGCGCACGAGCTTTGTGATCGCGCATCGCCTGTCGACGATCGTGGATGCCGACCTGATTCTGGTCATGGACCACGGCAACATTATCGAGCAGGGCACGCATAAGGAGCTGCTCGCAGCCGAGGGCGCTTACGCCGACCTCTATCTGAGTCAGTTCGCATAATGTGACAAAGGGACAGTCCCTTTGCCACATCGCAAATAAGGCGCGCCGGGGGTGAATCCTCTGGCGCGCCTTTGCGTTGGCGTCAATGTTGTCGGTGGTCGTCCGCCACTAGCGTTCGTCGGAGAGCTTGGCGATGAGGGCTTTGAGCTCGGCCACCTCTCGCTCGAGTTCCTTGACGCGGCGGGCGTTCTCGGTGATGCCCTGGCGGTTGAGCGCGGACTGCTCGGCGGCATCGTCGGGCATATACTCGCGGTGCTGCTTGGCGTCAAAGCTCTCCTCGAACACGCGGCAGCCGTTGCGCTTGATGATGCGTCCCGGCACGCCCACGACGGTGCAGTTGTCGGGCACGTCCTTGACGACAACCGAGTTGCCGCCGATCTTGACGTTGTTGCCGATGCGAATGTTGCCGAGCACCTTGGCGCCCGTGCCCACGGTGACGTTGTTGCCCAGGGTGGGGTGGCGCTTGCCGGTCTCGTTACCGGTGCCGCCGAGCGTGACGCCCTGGTAAAGCACGCAGTTGTCGCCCACGATGGTGGTTTCGCCGATGACGACCCCCATGGCGTGGTCGATAAAGAAATGCTTGCCGATCTGTGCGGCGGGATGAATCTCGACGCCGGTGATGTGGCGGGTGATTTGCGAGAGCACACGGGCGAGCGAGCGATGACCGTGCTCCCAGAGCCAGTGCTCGGGCACGTGGTTCCACTTGGCGTGCAGGCCAGGATAGGAAAGGAAGATGACCAGACCGCTTTGCGCGGCGGGGTCCTGCGCCTGGACGGTCTTGATGTCCTCGCGAATGGTATTGATAAAGCTCACCGGCCGCCCTCCCTTAGCGCCATGGCAATGCGATTCAATAAAGTATAGCGATTCGCTAGGGATTAGGAAGAACAATCTTGGCGGCTTTGCGCGACAGGTGTCAGTTATGCAAACTTGCTGGTAATGGAGTCATGCTTTTGTGGGGTTGCGCACGAGGGGGCGCCGCAACCGTATACTGGTCAACTTGGACGTATCCGCGCCCACAACTGAGAGGTTTTACTTCATGGGTTTCATCAATTTTATCGCCGAGCTGCTTAAGGATCCGCGCACCGCGATCGCCAGCTGGATCGCCGCCGGCCCGCTTATGGCCTACGGCTGCGTTTTCCTGATCATCTTTATCGAGACGGGTGTGGTGTTCTTCCCGTTCCTTCCCGGCGATTCGCTGCTGTTTGCCTCGGGCTTCTTTGCCCACAACGGCGGCTTTAACATCGTGGCGCTTCTGGCCACCGCATGGGCCGCAGCCATCCTGGGCGATCAGTGCAACTTTATGATCGGCCACTTCTTTGGCCGCAAGATCATCGCCTCGGGCAAGGTAAAGGCCATGACGCCCGAGCGCATCAAAAAGTCCGAGGACTTCTTGGATAAGTGGGGCCACCTGGCCATCTTCCTGGGCCGCTTCTTTCCGTTTATCCGCACCTTTGTGCCCTTTATCGCCGGCATGGGCGGCATGCACTGGCGCAACTTCGTTGTCTTTAACGTGCTGGGCGGCATTACCTGGTCGACGGTCTTTACGCTGCTGGGCTACTTCTTTGGCGGCATTCCCTTTGTGCAGGAGCACTTTGAGCTGCTGATTATCGGCATTGTCGCCGTGTCGATCATCCCGACCGTGGTCGGCTTGGTTAAGGCTAAGCTGGGCAAAAAGAACGCATAGCTCGAGCCAGCGCACAAATCGTGTCGTTGAGGCCCGTCACCGTTTACGGTGGCGGGCCTCTTTAGTTACGGGCTTTAGCCTGTGCGGGGCGCGCAGCGCGCCGCATCAGAAACCACCCGCTATGCGGGTGGGGCCAAACGGCTTTACAAAGCCGCCCCCTCGCCGGACACTTGCGATTGTTCAGGCCGCAAGGAATCCGAGTCGAG
>DBFMRS010000047.1:0-22251 GCA_048387515.1 Collinsella sp. | reverse complement strand
CGCCATCACAGCGCAAAACACCCTGGGCGTTACCGCCGTGCAGGATATCTCACCAGATATCGTAGCCGCGCAAATTGACGCCGTTTTTGACGATATCCGCCCCAGCGCCGTCAAGATCGGCATGGTTTCTTCTGTCGAGATTATCGAAGTCATCGCCGACCGCTTGAGCGCCTGGAACGCAACGAACGTGGTCGTCGACCCCGTCATGGTCGCCACCTCGGGCGCGCGGCTGATTGCCGAAGATGCCGCCGAGGCGCTCACCCGCCGCCTGTTCCCGCTAGCGACGGTTATCACGCCCAATATTCCCGAGGCCATGGCACTGCTCGACTATGAGGTCGACTCCGAGCGCACGCAGCAAAATGCTGCCATGCTCCTCACCCGCCGCTTTGGTTGCGCATCCCTCGTTAAGGGTGGGCATCTTGTCAACGAGGCCAACGATGTACTGGCCGAACCCGCGCCACTCGATGACGAGGGCAACCATCTGGGAGATCCACTCACCACGTGGTTCCGCCACAAGCGCATCGAGACCGACAACACGCACGGCACCGGATGCACGCTCTCGTCCGCCATCGCCTGCGCGCTGGCTCAGGGCATGGATCTTGCCGACGCCGTCAACGCCGGCAAGGCCTACCTAACCGGCGCTCTGGCCGCCGGCTTTGACATGGGCAAAGGCTCCGGCCCCGTCAACCACATGTGGCAGTATTAAGATTCGCAGTCCAAAGCCACCGCAAAGGCGCCCGTCCCCTTTGCGGTGGCTTGGGGTCGCGCTACTCTCCGAGCATCTCTTGGAGCTTGGCCGCCACGGCGTGACCCAGGCTCTCATGGCTTTCGGGCATCATATGCAGATAGTCGATATCGCCCGGCTCGGCAAAGTCGGCGGCATTCAAAAAGTCGCAGCCAAACTGCTCAGCCACATGCGCGTAGTACTCACCAAAATGTTCCGAGGCTTCTACGGAATGCTCGTCAAAATCGGTCATATATACGTCGGCGATCTGCGGCTTAATCTTGATAGGCGCCATCAGCAGAATGCGCGGACAAGGCGCAGCGTCGGTCCACGGAAACGCGCGGACGGCGCGAATCAGCGCCATGGCGCCACGAGCGATATCGGCAGCCGTCACGTTAAAGACCGTCTTGCAGTCGTTGGTGCCCAGCATGATCACAATGGCGTCCAGCGGCTTATGGGCCTCGAGCATCATCGGAAGCGCGCGAATGCCGTTAAGATTGGTGTCCAGATGGCACATGTCGTCGCGTACCGTCGTGCGGCCGTTGAGGCCTTCTTCAATTACATGCCAGCCCTCGCCTAAGTCACGTTGGGCCACGCCACACCAGCGCACATCCCGCGCATAGCGCACCGCGGTGCCGTCGCGCATGCCCGCCGGATCGTAACCATAGGTGTTGCTGTCGCCAAAGCATAGAACGTTTTTCATCGTAAGCCCTTCCTTTTAGTAAAAAGCCGGCGGGAGCAGCCTCTCCCGCCGGCTCGACCTATCTGTCAACACGTACCGGTTACAGGTACTTGCGCCAATCGTCCTCGTCCTCATCATCCTCGGTAGCAGCCTGGGCCTGCTCGGCGGCGCGAGCTGCCGCAGCGCGAGCGGCAACCTGAGCATAGGACTCCTCGTTGCGCTCGGGGAAGTTTGCCAGCACGTGCTCGAACTTGGCAAAATCCTCATCCCAGCGCGTAGAAGGCACGGCAAAGAAGACTTGCTTGACCTTAAAGTCGCCCGACGCGAGCTCCTTGCGGAAGAGCTCGGCCACGGCCTCTGCGTCAAAGCCGTTGTTGTCGCAGCCCCAAGCACCCAGCACGAGCTTCTCGCGACCCAGCTCGTCGCAGATGGCAAGCACAAAGCGAATGCGGTCGCGCAGGGCATCCAGCAGAGCATCGTCGCTCACGCGATACTCCTGGCGGGCGCGCTTAACGTTGGGCGCGGCGGCCACGATCACGTCGGCGTATGCATGCACGTGGTTGCGGTCGAAGCGCACCGCAGGCACCACTAGGGCGCGGTTACGATAGAGCTCGCAGTTGATGTTGCGGCGACGGTTCTCGCCGTACCATTTGCGCTGCTTATCGAGAACGTTGTACAGATACGAATCGGCGCACAGTGTGGCCTCCTGGCCCAGATAACCCTGAATATAGCCACCGCCCGGGTTGGTGAACGAGGCAAAGGCGAGCACGGCCATGTCGCAGAACTGCGCATAGCCACGACCGTTGTCCAAGATGGCCTGCGTGGCGGAGGCATCGAGCACGGTGACCTCAGGCAGAGACGCAGCAGGCTCCTCAGCAGGCGCGGACTCAGCTTCGGCGATTTCCTCGGCAGGCTCCTCGACGGGCTCAGGAGCTGCCTCGGTCTCGGGCGCTGCCTCGCTCTCGGGTGCCGCCTCGACCTCGGCAGCCTCCGCGCCCTCGACGTCCTCGGCAACCTGTTCTTCGGTGGCCACAGCACTCTGAACCTTGGCCTTCATCGCCGAGACAAAGCCGGCAGGCATACCGTCAAACTCGCGAACACCGGCAAGCGAACGCTCGATATCCTTGGCGCACGCTTCGGACACAGTTGCCACGTGACGCTCGGCGGCCTTGGCACGGGCCTCGCGCTTGGGATTGGGCTGACCCGCTCGGTTGGACCTGCGGTTACGGTTCCTGTTGTCGACGTCTGCCATAAGTGGTCACCTTTCTCGGTCTCTGCCGCTATCGGCTTTTCGCATCCATGATACCCCGCCGCGTACAAAAAAGACGGCCCCGAAGGACCGCCTTTCGCATCGATTTGCACGCACGGCAAGCACCGCCGCAATTCGCCACTAGTCGCGACGGCCGAGGATGTTCAGAATGCGCAGGAACACGTTGATAATATCCACGAACAGGTTAGAGGCCATGAGCACGGCGTTGGGCAGCGTAGGCGGCACCGTCGTGGCAACATAGGTGTCGTAGCCAATAAAGCCAGCGAACACCACAATCACGATCAGGTCGGTGATGGACTGCGAAACGCCCATGAACATCAGCACGATCTCAACCAGAATAGTGGCGAGCAGAATACCAAAACCGATGCCATACACACGCTGGAAAAACTTGGGGAAGGTCACGCCAAGCGCGCCAAAGACAAAGGTGATGGCGGCCGTGGCGATAAAAGCGGTGTTGATGGTGGGCAGGTCATAGTTGGCAAGGCCAAACGACGCGGTCAGGCCAAAGGTACTCGCAAAGATTACGTAGCCCACAAGGGACAGGCCCACGGACTGCTTGCTGGCGGCGGCCGACATCATGACCATGCCGACGATGGTCAAAATAAACGAGCCAAAGACCAGCGGCAAGGCGGCGCCGCTCATCATCATGCGCGCAAACGACATGGTGCTCGTAAAGTAGGCGCCGGCGCCCATGGCGCAAAAGCCCAAGAAGATCAGGGCAGACATGGCGAGATTGTACGCGCGCGGCGACATCTCCTTGGCGCGGCTTGCGCCGCTCTCGACGGGGCCGTTCTGATAGCCCTGGATATCGTTCATACTTCGTCCTTTCAAAAAGCGCACGACAGCGCCGTAGGTAACAAGATTCCTGCCATTGTACCCGAATGCCGCACGTCCTTACCTACGGCGCTCGCCCTCAAGCGTACGATCAAAGGCCCAGACCCACCAACGCATCACGTGTGTCTGCGAGCCGTCTGCCCGCTCGCGCGTCTGGTCCTCCAGATACAACTCGGTCGCGTGCCCGCCAAAACGCACCTTATATGTTGCCGTACGGATGCCGTGGACCATCAGGCCAAACCCGGTGGTCGAGATAATTTCGTCGATCGTAAAACAACGGCCGTCGACCCAGCAGACGGTGACCGGCACGACTTGTCCGCCCGCGAGGATGCGAGCCACGACGTCCACATACTGCTTGTGTACGCGCCGAGTTTTGCCGTCTGTCTGTCGATATTCCATGCCTCCTATTATCGAACGCATGTTTGCATGTTGTAAAGCGAACAGACTGTGGTTTTGGAGTGTCGTAGTAATCGCACGTGTCCGCATGGCGTGTTAGCAAAAAGAACACCCGCGGTCAACAGGGCTAATATTCAATTTTAGTGCCAAAAAGTTCACTTCTCCCATCAGAACTCGGTAAAGAGACCCGCAGGAGGTGATACGATTTATCATGTTTTTGTAACGTGTCTGCAAACTTCGAGAAAGCCCATATATGGACGTAACGTTCTCAACCTTCCTCGGCCAAATTGTGTCGAACCCAGTCCTTGCCGTCACCGTGATCCTCGCGTTGGGCGCCATCTTCGTCAATGGATGGACCGACGCGCCCAACGCCATCGCGACCTGCGTCACTACGCGTTGCATGCCCGCCCGCGCCGCCATTCTCATGAGCGCCGCATTCAACTTCCTCGGCGTGCTCATCATGACGCACTTTAATGCGAGCGTCGCCAACACCATCTCACATATCGTCGACTTTGGCGGAAACAGCACCATGGCGCTCGCCTGTCTGTGCGCGGCGCTGTTCTCCATCGTCGTCTACGGTGCCACAGCGTCGCGTTTTGGCATCCCCACCTCGCAAAGCCACAGCCTTATCGCCGGCCTGACCGGTGCCGCTATCGCCCTCGGCGGCGCGAGCAGCGTCAACGTCCACGAGTGGATGAAGGTCATCTACGGCCTGGCGCTCTCCATCGGCCTGGGCTTTGTCATGGGCTGGGTCCTGTGCAAACTCGTCTCGATTCTTTTCGCCGCCGCCAACAGGCGACGTGCCAATGTCTTCTTTAAATACGCTCAGATCGCGAGCGCCGCGGCCATGAGCTTTATGCACGGCGCGCAGGATGGACAGAAGTTCATCGGCGTGCTCTTTTTAGGCGTGGCCTTCGCAAACGGCCAGACCAGCGTCGGCGATGCCGGCATCCCCATCTGGATTATGCTGCTGTGCTCGGCCACTATGGGTATCGGTACCAGCGTGGGCGGTGAGCGCATCATCAAGTCCGTCGGCCAGAGCATGGTTAAGCTCGAGAAGTATCAGGGCTTCTCCGCCGACCTCGCGGGCGCCGCGAACCTGCTGCTTGCCACCCTTACCGGCATCCCCGTGTCCTCCACACACATCAAGACCTGCGCCATCATGGGCGTCGGTGCCGTCAAGCGCCTCTCGGCCATCAACTTCGGAGTCGTCAAGGACATGATGTTCACCTGGTTCTTCACCTTCCCCGCCTGCGGACTCATCAGCTTTGTCATGGCCAAGCTGTTCATGATGTTCCTCTAATCAAACCGAACGTCCATCCGGACCGCAACACTTCGCCCACCCGTCTTCGCCTCGAAAGGACCCACCCATGGCAAAGAAACCCGATTCGTTCTACTTTGACAACTACGTCGCTTGCGCCGACCTCGCCGTCCAGGCCGCAGAGCTGCTCACCAAGATTTTTGAGAACTTCGATCCCGCGCAGATTCACGACATGCTCAATAAGATGCATGCGATTGAGCATGCGGCAGACAAGAAGCACCACGAGCTCGAAGACGCCCTGCTCACCGCCTTTATCACCCCGCTCGAGCGCGAGGATCTGGATCTGATGAGCTGCGCGCTCGACACCGTGCTCGACCGCATCGAGGGCGTCGTGCAGCGCGTCTACTTCACCAACATTCAGAGCATCCATCCCGACGCCATCGTCATCGCCCACAAGGTGACTGACGCCTGCCGCGCCATGAAAGACCTGATGGTCGAGCTTCCCAACTACCGCAAGTCCAAAACGCTGCGCGAGCTGGTCATCCAGATCAACACCATCGAGTCCGAGGCCGACGAGCTCTACATCAACGCCATGCGCAACCTGCACGTTAACGGCAAGGATCCGCTCGAGGTCATCGCTTGGCGTGACGTCTACGCCTTCCTGGAGTACTGCGCCGACTGCTGCGAGAATGTGGCCGATGTTGTGGATTCGATTGTCATGAAGAACAGTTAATTGGGGGTACGTATCCCACCGGTCGCGGGCCCGACCACTAATACCTTTTTCACTCCGGCTGCAAGCAGAGTCGTTCAAAAGGTATTAGTGGTCGGGCCCGCTCCCTTACGTACCACCATTGGGAACTTTGGCTGATACTTTGAAAGCAATGAGGCTTTTGTTGACAGGGCCTTTGAGCCCGATTGGGAACTTTGGGACCGCCTTAAACGTTTGGCTGGATCGGGCTTTGGGTACCCTTTGTTTTGCTTTGGGTTGATACACTGAATTTGGAGGGCTTGGTTGTGAGTTATTTGGATCTGGCTCGGGGTCGGTATTCTTGTCGTGAGTTTGAAGATCGGGCTGTGGAGCAGGCTGTGGTGGATGCCATTGTTGAGGCTGGGCGGATTGCTCCTTCTGCTTGTAATAATCATCCTTCTCGTGTGATGGTGCTGGATACGCCTGAGCTTCTGGAGAAGGCTGCTGCTTGTCAGCCTCGGTTTGCTCGTGATGGATCTATCTTTGGCGCTCCGCTCATCTTCCTTATTTGTAGCGTTACCGAAGACGCTTGGGTGCGCCCGTATGACCAGATGAATTCCAGTGAAATCGATACGTCCATAGTGTGCGATCAGATGATGATGGAGGCCACCGAGCAGGGCCTGGGAACGTGTTGGGTATGCCATTTTAAGCCCGAGGTGGCACAGGAGCAGTTCAACCTGCCCGAGGGCGTCTATCCCTATCACATGCTCGTCTGCGGATATCCTGCCGACCACATCGCCGATTCCGAGCATCGCGAGGCCCGTACCATTCCCCTCTCCGACTTCCTCCTCAAGTAGGTTTTGGGACATGCCTTAAAACCTACCCTTGACCGCTCACCCGTTCGCCGAGTTCTGCGCCATTATGTGCAGGGCTCGGTTTTTTATGTTACGCACTCCGGCACAGTCATAAAAAAGGACCCGCAAGCTGCGGGTCCTTTCTAGGCACTAAATTGTAGGCCGAATGTTAGTCCAGGTCGTCGGCAGCAAAGTTGTCGATCGGGGCGAAGGGATCGGCCACGGGGACAACCGGGTCAGCGACGGGCAGCGGCTCGGCGGGAACAGTCACTGCAGGAGAAGCGGCAGAACCGACCGGCGTGGAAGCCATCAGATCGGCCGGGAAGGAATTCTGGGCATCGTCCATGAAGTGCTGGATGAGCTTGAGATACTCTGCCTTGAACTCCTCACGGGAAGCCTTGAGACGATCGATCTCCTCGAGCTCGGCCTGCTTCTCGGTCAGAGCCTGGCGGATAACCTCGCGGGCCTTGGCGTCAGCCTCGTTGCGGATGCGCTCAGCGTTCTCATTGGCATCGTTGACGATGGTCTCAGCGGTCTGCTGGGCAGCGATCAGGGCAGCGGAAATCTGGCGCTCCTGAGCGGAGAAGTCAGGGGCGGGAGCAACCACGGGGGCGGCAGGAACGGCCTGGTCGGCGGTATCCTGAGCCTGGGCAAGCTGAGCCTGTGCATCGGCAAGCTGCTGCTCGGTAGCAGTCAGACGACCCTTAAGGTCGACAATCTTAGCGAGCATAGCGTCAACCTCGGAAGACAGCGTCTCCAAGAAGACGTCGACCTCGGCAGGATCGTAGCCACGCTTGGCCTCAGAGAAAGTCTGAGCCTGGATGTCTGCAGGGGTAATAGCCATAACAAGTCTCCTTTTTCATCGCCTCGGCGCTACACGCCCGACGTAAGTTACTAAGTCAGTTCTACACGAGTATACCTATAAGAAGCTGCAGAACCAGCCTCTGCACCAACTGCAACGCAATAATCGCAACGACCGGCGAAAAATCGATACCGCCCATCGGCGGGATGAAACGACGGAACAGGTTAAGCCACGGACCGCACACGCTATCAAGCACCGCGGCAATATCCTGAAGCAAACCGCCTTGCTTCATGGGAATCCACGTCATAAAGCAGTAGACGACAATGAGCGTGGAATAGAAGTTGAACAGCGTGTTGACCAGCTGGACGATAGTGTAGATGTTGATGGGAATCTCCTCGTCTTGTCTTTACTTAAGGTAGCCGTCGGCACGAAGCTTCTTGAGATCGGAATCTTTGACCTCGCAACCGGCGGGCAGCACCATGAACACGCGGTCGCCCACCTCCTTGACCGTGGCACCCAGACCGCAGGCAAAGCCGTAAGAGAAGTCCAAGACGCGCTTGGCAACTTCGGTGCGTACGCCCACAAAAATCAGTGCGACAGGCTGCTTGGTGCGAACGCGGCGCACCACGGTCTCCACGTCATCATAGCTCTCGGGGCGCAGGACATAGGCCGGCAGCTGCGGCGTGGCGTTGATGATATTGCTCGCATAGGCCGAGGCATCGCTCGGTGCAGGCGCGGGCGCAGCGGCGGCACGGGCGCGGGTGTTCTCGGCGTAGCTCGACGGCGTGTCATAAGCACCAGGACGATAACCGCTCGCAACACTGTCCTGCGAGCGCGAAGGCGGGTTATACGTCGTGGCATGGCGAGAGTCATCGCCGACCAGCTGTCCGGAGCGTGTATACACGGCAACCGACTCAGCTTCACCACGGCGCGTCTGACCAAGCAGGCCGTTGCTCGGCTCGTCTTGGGTGTAGAAGCCCTCGCCCGAAGCACCGCTGTAGCCGTTGCCCTGATAGCCATCGTCATAGCCATCATCGTAGCCGTAGTCGTCGTCCTGGCCATAACCCTGGTCGTAACCCTGCTGGCCGCCCAGGTGCATCTTATTTTTAATCTCGTCAAGGAAGCCCATGGTTGTGTCCTCTCGCGGTTTAGTGCAGGCGCCCCGATAATCAGTGCGCACTTCAGAGCCTTATTTTACTGCAAACTCCGGGCTAAATACTACCCTGCCCAGGCGAACGAGCGTAGAGCCCTCCTCAAGGGCAGGCTCAAAGTCCTCGCTCATACCGCAGGAAAGCTCAGGCAGGTTCAAATCGGGATGCGCCGCCTCCAGCTCATCCCTCAGCTCACGAAGCCCCGCAAAGGTGCGGCGTGCCACATCCTTATTCCCCCGGGGCGCCATAGTCATAAGCCCCTGTACGCAAATTCCCTCAAGTTCCGCAAGCTCACCCGCGGCGGCGCGAATCTCATCGGGCGAAAAGCCTCCCTTCGACTCCTCACCACTCACATTGACCTCAATGAGCACACGCTGGGGGCCGGCGAGCTCGCCTGCCTCAATCTTGCGGACAGCACGGCTCGAGATCGCCTGCGCCAGATGCAGCGAACCCACCGAGTGAATCAGCTCGGCTGAGCCCAGCACCGCATTGATCTTATTGGTCTGCAGGTTGCCGATCATATCGAAGCGCACCTCGGGCAGCTCCGGATGCTCCGCCAGACCCGTGAGCTTGCGAACCAGCTCTTGCGGGCGGTTCTCGGCAAAATGGCGATACCCCGCCTGGATGGCGGCAACGGTCTCATCGACACCAACGGTCTTGGACACGGCAATGAGGCGCGCGGCGTCGTGGGGGCGGCCCGCGCGATCAAGCGCCGCATAAAAACGTTCCAGAATCTGCTCGCGGCGAGCGCGCATCAAGTCCAAATAGTTATCCATTGCCAATCGCCTCCGCTGACAGCCAAACAAGTAGTCCCATGCTAACGCAAGAGCGCGGCCCCGCATGTGCAAGGCCGCGCTCACTTAGGTATTTACAATCTTTCGACGAACGGGATCGCTTACTCCTCGTCGTCCTCGCCATCGTCCTCGTCCTCAAGATGATCGAGCAGGTAGCGAAGACCCTCGCTGACCTCGTTAACGGGCACCTTGGCAACGTAGCGCGCGTCGACGGCGGGCCTCATGATAACACCCTCGCCCGAAGGCACGCGCATGCTCTCGAGC
The DNA here is from genome assembly GCA_048387515.1 of Collinsella sp. Classification (GTDB taxonomy): domain Bacteria; phylum Actinomycetota; class Coriobacteriia; order Coriobacteriales; family Coriobacteriaceae; genus Collinsella. Next base: position 12,531 of record DBFMRS010000047.1, on the reverse strand, counting down.
TCATCCTCATCAGTGCGGGCGATATCGCCGGCAGTCATACGCTGTCCGGTCAAAAGAAAGGTCAGACGGCAGGCGGCATCGATGGAAATCGAGGCGATGCGATCGAGATAGCGCGAAACCATGATAGCGCGGCGCAGGTCGTCATAATTGCTGTCGTCGTCCATAAAGTCGCCCGTATCCATACGGTTAAAGGTGCGGAAGAACTTCTCGTAGGCGGCGTGCACCGGCTCGTCCTCGACAGCCAAGTTGCAGATGATGGACATATCATTGGTGACGAGCGCGGAAAGCGAAGAGCCCAGCACCTGGTAGACGGCCTCAGCCTCGGCCTCGACCGTGCCGACAAGCTCCTTGGGCAGCGAGATATCGGCCTTGATCATATGACGCGTGGCGCGGCAGATCTGGCGAACCTTATCGGTCATGCGCTGCAGGTTAAAGTCGACGTAGATGATCGTCTGAAGCAGGCGGAAGTCGGAGGCGACCGGTGACTGCGTGGCGATCAGGTTGTAGCAGACGGCCTCCAGGTTGGCGCAGCGTGCGTCAATCGAAAGTGTGCGCTTCTTGGTCTTGGTGGCGAGCTTGCGGTCATCGGTCACATAGGCCTTCACGGCATCGTGGAGGGCCAGATCGACGGCCTCATAGATGCTCAGCATCTCGTGACGGGCCTCGACGAGCTGACGGGAAAACAGTTTGCGCATGGTTCACTCCAATCAGTTGGGTGCGGTCATGCCGCCCGCACAGTGAATACACACCGGACCAGGTCCGATCAGCTTGGGACTAGTCGCACCGATCAGCCAAAGCGGCCGGTGATATAGTCTTCCGTCCGCGAGTCCACCGGACTGGTGAAGATCGCGTCGGTTTGACCATACTCGATGAGCGTGGCGGGCTCGCCGGCAACTTCCTGCAAGAAGAATGCGGTGTAGTCGCTAATACGAGCTGCCTGCTGCATTGAATGCGTGACGATGATGATCGTCATCTCGGGCGCCAGCTCGGCCATCAGATCCTCGACCTTAGAGACGGACGTGGGGTCGATGGCGGAGCAGGGCTCGTCCATCAGGAGGATATCGGGTTGCACCGCGAGCACGCGCGCGATGCACAGACGCTGCTGCTGACCGCCCGAGAGCGCCAAACCATCCTTGTTGAGCTGATTGGATACCTCTTTCCAGAGGTTGGCGCGCTTGAGCGATTCTTCCACGATGTCATCGAGGTCACTTTTGCTAGTCACGCCCTGCAGACGAGGGCCAAAGGCGACATTCTCGTAGATGGATTTAGGAAACGGGTTGGGCTGCTGAAAGATCATGCCCACGCGACGACGGAGATCGACCGGGTCGACACCCTCGGCATAGATATCGTTGCCGTCGAGCGTCATGGTGCCCTCGATGCGCGTGCCCTCGATCAGGTCGTTCATGCGGTTGATGCAGCGCAAAAACGTCGATTTGCCGCAGCCCGAAGGGCCAATAAACGAGGTGATGGCGTTTTTGGCGATGTTGAGGTCGAGCCCCGTCAGCGCATGAAAGTCACCGTACCAAAAGTTGAAATCCTTGGCCGTAATGGCCGCTTGCTCCAGCGTGGGAGCGGACTGATAAACGGACATGGGACTCCTTAACTAGCGACGCTTGCGCGACAGGAAGCGCGCAAACAGGTTGAAGGCCAAAATGATCACCATCAGCAAGAGCGCGGTGCCGTAGGCTGCGTTCATGTTGATGCCGTCGTTGGCAAGCAGGTACAGGTGAACCGTCATGGAGCGGCCGGAATCGAGCGGCGAAATAGGTAGATTGATGGCTTGGCCCATGGTGTAGAGCACCACCGCGGTCTCGCCGATGGCACGGCCGATGGCAAGGACGATGCCCGTGGCAATACGGCCAAAGGCAGAAGGAAGCACGATCTTGGAGACAACCTGCCACTTGGTGGCGCCCAGGCCGTACGCGCCCCAACGGATATAGCGCGGAACGGCGCGAATGGCCTCTTCGGTGGTGCGCATGACGATGGGAAGCATCAAGAGCGCAAGCGCCAGAGCGGCCGAGACCATCGAAAGGCCCAGACCCATGGCCTCGACAAACAAGGCGTAGCCAAACAGGCCCATAACGATGGAGGGCACCGAGGCCAAAGCGTCAGCAGCGTAGCGAATGAGCTCGACGATCTTGCCCTGCTTGGCGTACTCGGCCAGATAGACGGCTGCCAGCACAGCGATCGGCGTGCAGATAAGCATGGCGAGCGCCGTCACATAGACGGTCGAGACGATTGTGGGCCAAATTCCGCCCTCGGCGTTGACGCCCTGGGGCCAACCGAAGATAAAGTCGAGCGAGATATGCGGCAGCCCATTAATGACCACGTAGGCGATGATAGCGACCAGCACCAGCGTGGTGATGTATGCCGCGGCACGGAACACGCCAAGCATGATCTTGTTGGACAGGTCTTTGTTGATGCGGCCCTTCTTGCCGTGGGAAAGGGCACGCTTGATGCGCTCGCGCGACGAGGTCGTATCGACCGTCGCGTCAACGGAATCGGACATAGCCTACCCCCTCTTCTTCTTGGAAATCAGACGGACGATGCCCACCAGCGTGGCGGAGATGATAAACAGGACCACGCCCATGCCGAACAGCGCCGAGCGGTGCAGACCCGAGGAATAGCTCATGTCGAGCGCAATCTGGCTCGTGAGCGTCGAGATGGGGCTCGCAATGCTGTCGGGAATAACCGGGGCGTTACCCACGACCATGAGCACGGCCATGGTCTCGCCGATGGCACGGCCCATACCCAGCACGATGGCATCCACGATACCCAGCTTGGCGGCAGGTAACACGACCTTATAGATGGTCTGCCACTTAGTAGCACCCATGGCATACGATGCCTCGCGAATGCCCATGGGAATGGAATTGAGGGCATCGATGGTAAGCGTCGTGATGGTAGGGACGATCATGATGGCGAGCACGAACCACGCTGTCAGCGCACCAAAACCAAGACCACCGGTCAGTTGCGCGATAAACGGACGAATGATGATCATGCCAAAGAAACCATAGATGATAGAAGGGATGCCGGCCAACAGGTCAACGGCAGGGCTGATGAGCTTGCGCACGCGCTTGCTGGCGATCTCGACCAGGTACACGGCCGTACCTACGCCCAGCGGCACGCCCATGGCGAGCGCACCGACGGTCACCAGACCTGAGCCGGCAAGCAGCGACATGATGCCGTAGTGGCCCTCAGAGGGCGCCCACGTAAAGCTAAAGAATTCCGCCAGACCGATGTCGGTAAAGACGGGCAGCGCCGAGTACGTGGTAAAGACAAAAATCAGGATGACGGTAACGACCGCCAAGAACGCGCAGGCAAAGAAGATCCACTGCAGCGCCTTCTCCTTGATATAGGTACTGCGCGATACGAGCGCCAGCTCGCGCTTCTTGGGCGTCTGAACATTCTGCTCAGTCTGGGAGTTTTCCTGTGCTTCCATGCTACTCACTCCCCTTCTCGTCGTTGGTGACGGGGATAAAGCCCGCCTCACGAATCTGCTTGTCCATCTTTTCGGACGTCACGTAGTCGATGTAATCCTGCGCCTGCTGCGAAGGCGCACCCTTCACAAAGAAGTAAAGGTCGCGTGAGATGGGATAGCCGCCGCTCGCGACCGTCTTCTCGGACGCCTCAACATGATTGACCGAGACGGCCTTGACCGAGGTCTTGGCGTTGAGGCTATCGACGAAGCCCAGCGAAATGTAGCCAATGGCACCGCGCGAACGAGATACCACGTCGCGCACCTGGCCCGTGCCCGAAAGAACGGCCGAGCGGCGATCGAACGGGGTGCCGTCCATCACGATGGTGCGAAAGGCCTCACGCGTGCCGGACGCCTCATCTCGGTTGATGACCTGAATCCTCAGGTCCTCGCCACCGACTTCTTTCCAGTTGGTGATCTTGCCGGCGTAAATATCGCGGAGCTGCTCGGTCGAGAGGTTATCGACCGGGTTATCGTCGTTCACGATGACCGCGATACCGTCGTGGGCAATGACGATGGGAGTCAGGCCCAGATCCTGTTCGTCGGCATTGAGTCCACGGGAGGAGCTGGCGATATCGGCCGTGCCGGCGCTGACAGCCTCGATGCCAGCGGAAGAACCCAAACCGGAAACGAGCACGTCGATGCCGGTCTCCTCCTTAAAACCCTCGGCCGCAATCTCGGCGATAGGAAGGCAGGTCGTGGAGCCGGCGACGGTAATGGAAGAGGTAGAAGATCCCGAAGAACAGGCGCACAGCGTAAGCGTAAGCACAGCGGCGCTCAGGACCGATACGATCTTTCTCATAGCATCACGCCGATCGCAGCATGGCGCCCACAGGTCCCGCCCTCGTTGCGATAGGAATAAAAGCGGTCGTTTTGACGCACGGTGGAAAGTTTGGTGTCCACAATGCCATTTACATCGACACCGGCATCCACCAGCGCCTCGCAAATGGCAGCGGAAAGATCGAGCATGCGAGAGGTGCTCGCATCGATGCACGAGAACTCGGCGGCAAAGCGATCCATGAGTTCCTGGGATACCTCATATTCGTCACCCAAGATATGGGGGCCGATATAGGCCGAGATGTCACTTGCATCGCAGCCGGCAGCATCGCAAAGCGCCTGGCACGCCTTGGCGGAAATACGTGCAATCGTGCCCTTCCAGCCGGAGTGCACCACGGCAAATCCGCCAGGGGCCACCAGCACCACGGGAACGCAGTCGGCAAAGCAGAGTAGCACGGGTACGTTATGCGCCGTGCAGACGATGGCATCGCAGCCCTCGGCAATCTGCTCGCGAACGTCCTCAAGGTCATCGGCGCCGTTCGAGGTCACCGCAACGATATGGTCACCATGGACCTGATTGGGAACGAGCAGGTTGTGCTCGCACTCGGCGGCACCCATAGCCTCGAGCGCGCGACGACGATTTTCTTGAACAGCAAAGGGGTCATCGCCAACATGCGAGCCCAAGTTGAGTGAGGAGTACGCATCTTCGGAAACACCACCGGCGCGTTCGGTGAAGGCAAAGCGAACATCGGATGTCGCGCCCTCCACCAACGTAACTCCATCATGGTCGACACGCGAAACGTTGTCCGCACGTGCTGCCATACTAAAGCCTCCTAATAACACAAGTATTGCGGCGACGCCGCAGCAGTCCGTGCCATACGGCTGCACACTTCATCAAAAAGGATACCCGCAGCGGTAAGGAGCAAACGTAAAGGGAACGTAAGGAGATTGGAGGCTTTCGTTTACAAAGGCGAAACACAACAAAAAAAGGGGCGCGCCCAATCGGACGCACCCCTTGCAAGTCGTTGAGAAAAACGAACTAGAAGCTGCCGCGCTTCAGGAAGTCGGGAAGCTCGAACTGATCGTTGCCGAAGTTAGGAAGCTCGGTGCCACCGACGTTGCGGGTCGGAGCGGCCTGAGCCGGGCTGGTAGCCGGAGCGGTGCGCTGCGGCTCAGCAGAGGCAGCTGCCTTGCTCTGAGACTGCTGAGCAGCAAAGAGCTCGTCCTGACGGTTGACGTTGGAGTCGGAGAAGCCCGTAGCGATGACGGTGATACGCACCTGGTCGCCCAGGGACTCGTCGACAACGGTACCGAAGATGATGTTGGCCTCGGGATCGACGGCATTGGCGACAACGTCGGCGGCGTCGCTGATCTCTTGGATGCCCAGGTCCTTGGAACCGGCGATGGAGAGCAGCACGCGCGTGGCACCATCGATGGAGCTCTCGAGCAGCGGGCTGGAGATGGCCTGCTGGGCAGCATCGACGGCACGGGTATCCCCAGAAGAGGTACCGATACCCATCATGGCGGTACCGGCCTGCTTCATGATGGTCTTAACATCGGCGAAGTCCAGGTTGATGATACCGGGGACGGTGATGAGGTCGGTGATGCCCTGGGTGCCCTGGGAAAGGACGCCATCGGCAATCGCGAAGGCCTCGAGCATGGTGGTCTTCTTCTCGGCGATGTCGAGCAGCTTATCGTTAGGGATGACGATCATGGTGTCGACGCAATCGGAGAGGGTCTTAATGCCCTCCTCGGCGCTCTTCTTGCGCTTGCGGCCCTCGAAGGTGAAGGGCTTGGTCACGACGGCGACGGTCAGCGCACCGACCTCGTTCATCGCGATATCGGCAACGATGGGAGCAGCGCCGGTACCGGTGCCACCGCCCTCGCCGCAGGTGATAAACACCATGTCGGCGCCAGCGAGCGCCTCGGCAATGTCGTCGCGGGACTCATCGGCAGCCTTGCGGCCAACCTCGGGGTTGGCGCCGGCGCCCAGGCCGCGGGTAAGGTCGGTGCCGATGTGCACCTTGATATCGGCATCAGAGATCGCGAGTGCCTGAGCATCGGTGTTGATGGCAACAAACTCGACGCCGCGGATGCCCTCTTCGATCATTCGATTGACCGCGTTGGTACCGCCGCCGCCGACGCCGACCACCTTAATGACGGCAAGGTAGTTGTTGATCTCTGTCTCGTGCATGTCGGTCCTCCGAACAAAGGTTATAGCCATAGCATGGGTCGACCCCTGCGCACATTAACCTTCAGGTTGAAAGTAAATGCAAAGGTAAACCGTATTATGTTTGCACATTATGAACGTATCAGTCAAATAATTGACCGTGAAAACCAAACAAACCAGATAAACGGCGTGGTATGGCCCCTCAACAAAGCATCAACCAGCGCTACGAGGTCGGAGCATTCCTAAATGTATAGTTACCCGGAGAGCGCACATTGATATACGTTACGCCCTCTACCTGCGAAAGCAGCTTGGTGACCACGCGCTCCTTCTTGACGATATCGTTCGAATCGCCCAGCGACACCTCAATGCCGTTATTGAGGTTTGCCGAGATGGCTTCGACCGAAGGCGTGGAAATATCCTTGACTTGTCCCAAGAACTCGCTCGAAAAACCACGCACATAATCCAAGCCAGCCTTAACGGCCTTGGAGCTCACCGCCTGGCCGGAAACCGGAGCGACATCCGCCGAGACATCAGTCAACAACACCGCGCCATAGTGCTTAGCGAGCGCCAGCGCGGCATCAATGCCGGTCAGGGTATTTGAGCCCTGCCCCGTCGTGATGACGTTGCCCTGGTCATCCACTTCGACCGACGTCGACAGCGGGGCGATCCAGGTGTCATCATCCCCGATGGCCCAGGCAAGGTCATCGGAGCTGATATAGGCAATTGCGATGACCTTGCGCTCCATAGGCGTAATGATGAGCGTATGCGGGAACTGACGCTGGACATCCACGCCCGAGACCCACGGGTTCTGCTTGAGGTCCTCGGTAATCTGGTCGGGATCGACGTTAAAAAGCGACGTTCCCTCGGGCAAATCGATCAGCTGGATAGCATCGTGCTTCGTCACATGCTCGCTGCCTTGAATCTGAATATCAGTGGCGGTAAACAATCCAGAGTTAATCACCACGATGGCAACGACGACGAGCACGGCAAAGACGGCCAAAACGCCGCCCACGATTTTGCCTTTGCCTGTAACGACAGAAGCGGCGTCTGATGTTTTATTTGCCATCGCCCTAAGTGAAGACAACGGGTTGACGCCTTTTTTACCCGAAGGCTTCTTGGCGGTAGCCGGCACCGATGTCAGCGAGCGCGGTTTCGATGCGCCCAGTGTGCGACCCGGACGCGCCGCTTTAGCTCCCGTCGAGGGCTTAGGAGTTGCCATAGGACGGGCAGGCTTGGCGCCCATAACAGGCTTTGACGTCACCGAGGGACGCGAGGACTTTTTTGCGGCCGGACGATTGCCGAGCTGCGAGCCGACAACCGGACGACTGGTCTGTCGAGCATGCCCGACAGACTTAGAGTGCGCGATGGTATTGCGTTGAGGTTTGGCAGGCGCGCCGGAACGCCCTCCGGCGCGGCGGAAGGTGGGTTTCGATGCTCTAGAAGCCGAGGAATTTAACTTCCGGTCTGAGCTCGATGCCATACGCCTCCCTCACCTTTCCGTGCACATGTCTGATAACCGCGGCAACGTCATCGGCCGAGGCAGTTCCGTTATTAACGATAAAATTAGCGTGAACGGGCGAAACTTCCGCACCGCCAATCGAAAAACCCTTTAATCCACAATCCTCGATAAGCTTGCCCACACTCGCATCGGGCGGGTTGCGAAAGACCGACCCGCAGGATGCGCGACCCATGGGCTGCGTACGCTTGCGCCTCGTCAGGTACCGCTCCATGCGCTCGCGAATGTCGACCTTGGGCGCCGGTTTAAGCTTAAGCACGCACTCGAGGATGATCTCATTGCGGGGAAGGCTACATTCTCGGTAGCCCCAAGCGATCTCGGACCCCGCATAATGCTTGATACCGGATGCCGGGTCAAACGTTACGACATCCTCAACCAGCGAGCCAATCCACTCGGTCCGTGTGCCTGCATTCATAGATATCGCACCGCCAACCGAACCAGGGATGCCAACGGCAAACTCAAGGCCCGAGAGGCTACGCGACAGGGCATCGTTGACCAGGCGCGCAAACATCACGCCCGCACCGACCGTCAGCGTACAACCGTCATCGGCAACAACCGTGCGCTGAAACTCACGTCCGAGCGAAATGACGGCACCGCGATAACCGCCATCGGCAACCAGCAGATTGGAGCCCTTGCCGATGATGACCCACGGCACCTGCTCGCGATCGAGCACCGCCACGGCGCGGCGGAGGGCATGATAGCTATGGCACGTCACAAAGAGGTCAGCCTTGCCGCCGATACGATAGCTCGTATGACGCGCAAGGCGCTCGTCCTCGATCACATCCGTGTCGATCATGCCCGAGAGCGCCATGACGGCGTTAAACAGACCCATTAGACTTAAGCGTCTTTCTTGGCAGTCAAATACTCGATAAACTCGGGGCCGACGGTCGTAACGTCACCGGCACCCATAGTGAGCAGCAAGTCGCCCTCGCCCACCATCTGCTCGAGCTCCTGATTGAGCTCAAGACGGCTGGAGCAGTACACGACCTCCTTGCCAGGATGCTTGGCGCGCACGGTATCGGCGAGCATCTTAGAGGTAACACCCGGAATGGGCATCTCGCCAGCCGAGAACACATCAATCAGCAGCAGTTTATCGGCATTGGCAAATGCATCGGCAAAGTCGTCGCACAGGGCCTGCAGACGCGAATAACGGTGCGGCTGGAACACGACGTCGACATGCTTGTAGCCCAGCGACGAAGCGGCAGCAAGCGTCGCCTTGATCTCGGTGGGGTGATGGCCGTAATCATCAACCACGGTGATGCCATCGATATCGCCCACGTGGGTAAAGCGACGGCGGACGCCCTCAAAGCTCGAGAGCGCCTTGGCGGCGGCGTCGATGTCAAGGCCCAGGACATGGGCGACGGTGAGCACCGCCGTGGCGTTGAGCATGTTGTGGCGACCGGGATTGCTCTTGATCTCCACGGCATGCTCAGTGCCATCCTCAAAGCGAACGATAAAGTCACTCTGGATGCCCTTGACATCCGGGTGCATGCAGACGATGTCGTTGCTCTCGGCAAAGCCGTAGGAAAGCACGTGACGGCCCGTCGACTTGGCGAGCTCGACCAGATGCGGGTCCTCACCGCAGACGATGACGGTGCCGTCCTCGCCCACCAGGCTCATGAATTTGGCGAAAGTTGCCTCGATCTCCTCGATACCCGAGTAGTGATCGAGGTGGTCGGCCTCGACGTTGGTCACAATGACCACGTTGGGGTTCAGGAACAGGAAGGAGCTGTCGGACTCGTCGGCCTCGGCGACAAAGTAGTCGCCCGAGCCGTTCTTGCCGTTCGTGTCATAGCCCTCGACGATGCCACCGATCAGGAAGCTCGGATCCAGACCCATGCGGTCGAGCATGGTGGCGCACATCGAAGACGTGGTGGTCTTGCCATGCGTGCCGGCAACAGCGACGGTGGTGTAGCCGTGGCCCAAAGCAGAGAGCATCTTGGCACGGGGCCACACGGGAATACCAAGCTCGCGAGCGCGCACGAGCTCGGGGTTGGACTCCGAAATAGCGGTGGAGACAACAACCACGTCGGGCTTGACCTCGTCGATCGTGGCGGCCTCATGGCCCACATGCACCTTCACACCAGCGCGGGTAAGCTGGCGGATATAACGTGACGTCTTAAGGTCGGAGCCGGTAACGGCATAACCGCGCTCGTGCAGAACGAGGGCGATGCCGCTCATGCCGGCGCCGCCGATACCGATAAAGTGGGCGCTCTTAAACTCGGGCGCGGAGGTTGCAGTCTGGGAATCAGCCATGTGCTCGTGTACTCCTTGCGTAAACACTGCCTGTAACCCGTTAACTGTACCGCACCTACCGCATCAGCGCGAGGGCGACCGACGATATCCCGTCTAACTAACGCAAACCCTCTACCGCATCCGCCAGAAGAGCGGCGGCCCTATCCTGAGCCAGACCACGCGCCGCCTGACGCATGGCGTCGCGCGCCGCCGCGTCATCGACCAGGTGCAGCAGTTCATCGGCAAAGGCAAAACCGTCGATATCGGCATCGGCGCAGAGCACGCCGGCCCCGGCGTCGACCAGATAACGGGCATTGGTGGTTTGGTGGTCGGCCGTCGCATGCGGATACGGCACGAGCACCGAAGGCACGGCGAGCGCAGCGATCTCGGCCACGCTCGATGCGCCCGAACGCGAGAGCACCAAATCGGCAGCAGCCAGCATATCGCCCATGTTGTCGATGTAAGACTGGACGCGGTAACGCTTCGCCTCCTCGGGCGTCAGCGCCAAAGCGCGCTCGGTCTCCTCAAAGCCGTCGGCACCCGTCGAATGCAACACATAGAGGTTCTTGCGCGAAAGCAGCTCGTTTTTGAGCGAAACCACGCGCTCGTTGAGGTGCTGGGCGCCAAGTGAACCGCCAAAGACGAGCAGCAGCGTAGCGTCCTCGGGAACGCCAAGTGCCTTGCGGCCGCGAGCGCGATCGCCCTCGATCACCGAGCGACGTACGGGGTTGCCGGTCATGAGCACGTGGTCAGGGTCACCTTCGCGCTCAAAGACCGAACGCGCTGCCGGCACCGAGATGCACACGCGGGCGGCGTGGGAGTTCATCATCTTGTTGGCCAGGCCCGGAACAGAGTTCTGCTCATGCAGCAGATACGGAACGCCCGCGCCCTTGCACCACCCCAGCAGCGGAACCTCGACATAGGCACCAAAACCAATGGCGGCATCGGGCTTGCCGACCTTTGAGAAATGACTGGCGAGCGCACGCTTGGCTTTGTTGACACGCCACAGCGAGGTCAGCGCCGTCCAAGGACGGGAGCGGTCGAAGCCCGTGACCGTAATGGGCACAAAATCAAACCCAGCCTCGGGGACCAGACGACCCTCGAGCTTGCGCGACTGACCCACGAACACAACGTGGTGGCCACGGTCACGCAGCTCTTCGGCCAAGGCGAGCGCGGGGTTGATGTGCCCTGCCGTGCCGCCGGCTGCAATAGCAACGGTCATTTTATCGGTCATGGTAGTCCCTTCGTACACGCGGTCCCTGGCCGTCGGTACGCAGACGCGCCGACGGGTCTGAGTTCAAATCGATTCGATTATATCCGCCGCCCGCATTGCGAGGAGTGGGGCGCTGAGGACGACCTTGCGGCGCCGTTCGCTGACGCGGGCGGGCTGCGGGGTCGGTCGCAGAGCCATCCAGGACGGTAAAACCGTTACGCGAAGATCGCTCGCCGCGCACGTGGGGCACGCCGGCGGTACTCTCATCCATAACGGCAAAGCTCTCACGGCGGCGGTCATACTCATCGCGGCGGGCGCTCTCGTACGAAACGCGCAGGATCAACCCGGCAAGCATGAGCGACACAATAATCGACGAACCGCCGTAGCTAATAAACGGCAACGGTTTGCCCGTCATGGGAAACACGTTGAGGATGCCCAGCGCGTTAATCAAAAACTGCACTGCGAGAATGACCGCGGAGCCAGACGCCATGAGCGCGCCCCGACGATCGGTCGCCTGCTCGGCAATGCGAAACGCCGAGTAGATCAGCATCGCAAACACCAAGAAGAACAGCACGGTTCCGACAAAACCGACTTCCTCGCCAATGATGGCCAAGATGTAGTCGTTGTGTGCCTCGGGCAGATACGAGTACTTCATGGTTGAGTTGCCGATGCCACGGCCGAACAGACCGCCCGAGGCAAAGGCCATGATGGCAAGCGTGGCCTGATAGCCGTCACCATACTCGTCGGCCCAAGGGTTCAAGGCAACCTGAATACGCACCATACGGTATGGCTCTGCGACAAGCGCAATCACGATCACGAGAATGCCGAAGATTAGCACGCCGATGATAAATCTGGGGTCGAGACCCGCAAACAACGCCATGCACATGAGGGTCAACAGGATGATCAGGACAGTACCGAAATCGGGCTGGATAAAGATCAGAAAGAGCGAAATGCCCAGGTAGATGCCCATCTTGCGAAGGAATTCGTTGATGTTGCCACCGGGCGAAAAGAAGCGATCAAGCATGATGGCCGAATACGCAATGGCAAATGGCTTTAAAAACTCGGAAGGCTGGAACTGAATACCGGCGATGTTGAGCCAGCGCGTGGCGCCGCGGCTGCCGCTGCCCACCAAGAACACCAGAAGC
>DBFMRS010000046.1:0-16291 GCA_048387515.1 Collinsella sp. | reverse complement strand
CGTCGGCAGACGTCGCCCCCACCGGCTCGTAGGGCGACGCGGGCACGCTCGCGCCGCCGATGCCGTTCTTGCCGTGAATGAGCGCGGTGGACGCCGGCGGCGTATAGAGCTCAGTCGCCTGCAGAGGACGGTCGGCACCCAGGTACACCGGCACCTCGGGACGACCCAACAGGTCGAGCACCGCCAAGCAGTTATGCGCCGACTGGTCGACGCGCACGTTGCCAAAGCACGTGGTAATGCCGACGAGCTCCACCTCGGGGCTCGCGATGGCATAGGCAAGCGCCATCGCATCGTCCACGCCCATATCCAGATCAAGGATCAGCTTCTTAATTGCCATTGTTCTACTCCGCTTCTCCGGCTTGTACTAAATCGTCTAAATCAAACACGCGCTCAACTTCGGCACGCGTGGGAATCGACTGCTGTGCGCCCAGGCGCGACACCGTCACCGCCGAGGCGCGTGTGCCCGCCGCCATGCACTCAAAGAGCGGCAGGCCCTCCAGACGAGCCGCGGCAAGCGCACCGATAAATGTATCGCCCGCGGCCGTCGTATCGACCACCGCACTCGAAAGCGCCGGCATGCGCAGCAGCTCGCCGTCATCGCCAAGCGTAACCGACCCGGCGCCGCCCAACGTGATGACCGCAGCTCCGGCACCCTTGGCGAGCAGGGCATTGAGCGCCGCGACACAGCTCGCATCATCCGCGGGCAAGATGCCCGTCAGCACCTGGCACTCGGTCTCATTGGGGCAGACCAGGTCGACTGCAGACCAGACCTCCGCAGGCAACTCACAGGCAGGCGCTGGATTAAAGACCGTATAGAACCCCAGCTCGTGAGCGCAAACAAGCGCCTCGGCAGTCGCCGCAAGGTCACATTCGCCCTGGGCGATAAAGACGCTTCCGGCAGCCGGGGCAATCTCGCTGGCGTCGCCGTCGAGCTCATCGGCCACCAGACGTCTCAGCGCGCGGGCAACGTCCTCGCCCGCAAGCGCATGATTGGCGCCCGGCGACAGCACGATGCGGTTGTCGCCCTCACAGCGAATGATGGTCGCCGTTCCCGTCTCCACATCATCGCGACGCGCCACAAAGTCACAGTCCACGCCAGCATCTTGGAGCCCCGCCACGAGCGACGTGCCAAACGCATCGCGCCCGACCGCGCCGATCATGCACGTGCGCGCGCCCATGTGCGCAGCTGCCACGGCCTGGTTGGCGCCCTTACCGCCGGCGTTGGTGATAAATCCGTTGCCGCCGACGGTCTCGCCCGCACGCGGCATGCGCTCGCACGCCACCGAAAGGTCCATGTTCATGCTGCCGAACACCGCAACGATGCCGCAATCTGCCATGGAAACCTCCTCGTCCGCGGGCTCTGCGCCCGCTGTTGGCCGTCAATCGTGCGCTCTCGCGCCTCTATAACTTTAGTTCACTTTGATGTGGACGCGCGCTTGAGCTTGCGCCGGCAGCAAGCATTCACAGGAGCAGGCGGTTACAATGAAAACGTGCTGATTATTCTCGTCATTGGATGATGTTTTATGGAACAATTCCCGCGATCGAGTTCGCGCAGCTCACGCCACGCGAGCGATCATCGAGCGCCGCACGAACGTTCGCGCGCTAACCGACAAGCCACCGAGCCGCGCCGCGCCGCAGGCTCTCATCGCGTGCCCGCCAACAAGGGTGACCGCACCAACAGCACCGCAAAAGAACAGGCGCCCACGCGCCCCAAATCTCGCTATATCCCCGCCCTCGACGGCCTGCGTACGCTCGCCGTCGTCGCGGTGGTGCTCTATCACCTTAACCTCACGTGGGCTCAGGGCGGCCTGCTCGGCGTCACGATCTTCTTTGTGCTTTCGGGCTATCTGATCACGCGCTTGCTGTTCAACGAAGTCGCTAAGACCGGCCGCATCGACCTCAAGAGCTTCTGGATCCGCCGCATCCGTCGCCTGGTCCCCGCCGTGGTGACCGTCGTGGTGGTAACCTGCGCGCTGTGCACTCTCTTTAACCACGTGATGCTCACCAAGATGCGCCCCGACATCCTGCCGTCGCTGTTGTTCTTCAACAACTGGTGGCAGATTGCCCAAAACGTCTCGTACTTCAATGCTCTGGGCGACCCCTCGCCGCTCACGCACTTTTGGTCGCTTGCCATCGAGGAACAGTTCTACCTGATTTGGCCGCCACTGCTGTTTGCCATGGTATCCATGCATGTGAGCAAACCCAACACGCGCCGCGTGGTTCTGGGCCTTGCCGCGGTATCTGCCCTCGCCATGATGGTGCTTTACAACCCTGCCGCCGACCCCAGCCGCGTGTACTACGGCACCGACACCCGCGTGTTCTCGCTGCTGCTGGGCGCCTGGATGGCCTTTATCCCCGATCGCGACCTGGCGCCGGTGCGTCTCGCTCGTCGTTTGGGGCTCGACCGCTTGGTCGGGGCCGCCAAGCACGGCAAGAACGCCGAGGGCAAGCCTGGCGAGAAGGCCGACGAAGCAGCCGAGACCGCCCCGGCACAGCCGAGCGTCCTCGTGCGTTTTTGGTCCTCGCCCGCATCCATCGATGTGTTGGGCGTCGTGGGTCTGGTTGGCCTTGCCGCCATGGTCGCGCTCACCAACGGCTACACCGCCTTCCAGTATCGCGGAGGCACACTGCTGTGCTCGATCCTCACGCTCATGGTCATCGCGGCCTGCGTGCAACCCCAGGGAATGGTTGCCCGCGCGCTGTCCGCCGAGCCGCTCGTATGGGTTGGCAAGCGCTCGTACAGCATCTACCTGTGGCACTATCCCCTGCTGTTGCTCATGAACCCGGTCGCCAACATCAACGATACACCGTGGTGGCAGTACATTTTGCAGGTGCTGTTGGTGGTCGCCGTGGCCGAATGCTCATATCGCTTTATCGAGACGCCGTTTAGAAAGGGCGCCTTTGGGCGCACCGTATCCGAGTTCCGCGACGGCACCGCCACGCCCGCCAACTGGGTGCGCGCGCACGTCCCTGCCTGCGCAGCCTGCGCTGTCGTGTTGGTCGTTGCACTGGGCGGCCTGATCTTTGTGCCCGAGACGTCTGCGCTGAGCGGCGAGGGCGCCGAAGTTCTGAACAAGGAAGCCAAGAACGCCGCACCCACCGACCAGCAGGCGGCCGACGACACCGACAAGGACAACGACGGCTTCCCCGACGGCTCCTACGACCTGTTGATGATCGGTGACTCCGTGTCGCTGCGCGCCGTTGATTCCTTTGACGGCGTGTTCCCACACAGCCATATCGATGCCGAAAAGGGCCGCCAGTTCGATGCGGGCCGTGCGACATTTGAGGGCTATCTTCAACAGAACCTTGCCGGCAAGATCGTGGTCTTTGCGCTGGGCACCAACGGCTTGGTAACCGACGACCAAATCGACGCCATCATGGCCGATGCAGGAGATAAGCGTATTGTGGTGTTTGTGAACACGCGCAGCCCGCAGCCGTGGGTTGGCTCTACCAACCAGGCCATTGCCAACGCCGCTACGCGCTACAAGAACGTACGCGTTATCGACTGGTACGGATACAGTGCCAACCGCAACGACCTGTTCGATGGCGATGGCACGCATCTATCGACCACTGGCGTGACTGAGTACCTCAACTTGATCCACGATGCCGTCAAGAAGGACCTGCCCGTGCATCCCGAGGATCACGTCAACGATCCGCAGCCGGCAGCCGTCAAGTCTGCCACCGACGCACTCGTCAATGCGCTCGCTCTCAAGCCGCACAAGCTGGGCACCGACAAGTAACCTGCAGCGCAAACTTCCCACATCCGGAGGGGGTGTCTGCCACGGCAGACACCCCCTCCGGCAGTTAGGGACACTCCTGGCGCAGCCAATGAAGACCTCTACGGATGAATTCCAGGCCGCTCCGTCGCTCCAGACATCGTTTCCGCGCCTCGTGCCTGCCCCAAACAATCAAAACAAGCCCTTTTCGCCGCACCCTCAAAGGTCTGTGGGCAAAAAAGGGCAAATATGAGTACTGTTACCATTTTAGTAGCAGGCAAAACCACGCAAAATGACGTCCGAGCGACCCCTACAACCCCCTAAAGCAGCCAACCTGACTGGTTTAAGGCGTATTGGAGCCTATTTTAATGAACATACTAAAGGCTATGTTCATTATCTTTTAGGATGTAAATGCTATTCACTTAGCAACAGTACTCATATTTGGCATTTTTTGTCCATTGCTATATAACTAACACCCTATAGCAGACAAAAAACAGGCCGCAGCCCATCGCTGCGGCCTGTTCGGAAGCAAAAGTGGGCGTTAAGCGCTGTAGCCCATCGCTTGCAGCACAAACATGACGACTGTCAGCACCGTAATCACGGCGATAGTCGCCCAAGTGAGCACGTTCCACACGCGACCGTTGCGGTTGGCACCCATAATGTGACGGTCGGCTGCGATAACCACCTGGAACACCAGAACCACGGGCAACAGCACACCATTGATGACCTGTGAGGTCATCATAATCTGGAACAGATCGACGCCGGGCATAAGCACCAGCACGGCAGAAATACCGATGATGGCCGTAATGATGCCGCGGTAAACCGGGGCCTCGTCCCAGCTGCGGTCGGCACCGCGCTCCCAGCCAAATGCCTCGCAGATAGCGCTCGACGTAACGCCCGGCAGCACGCAGGCGGCCAAGAAGCTCGCCGCGACCAGGCCCGAGGCAAACAGTACCGTGGACCACTGACCCGCAATAGGCTCCAGCGCGCGGGCAGCATCGGCGGCATCGCTAATCTGAATACCCGCCGGGAACAACACCGTACCGGTCGTGATGATAATAAAGCCGGCAATGACATCGGCGGCAAGCGAGCCGCTCACGGTATCGATGCGCTGCAGCACGATATCGTCCTCGCCCGCGTTCTTATCGACCACGTTGTTCTGCGCCAAGAAAATCATCCACGGCGCGATGGTGGTACCGATCGTTGCGACCACGAGCGACACGTAGCTGGGGTCATTTTGAATGTTAGGCACGACCAGGTCGACCGCGACCTCACCCCAGTTGGGGCCAGCCATAAACGCGGCGACAATATAGGTCACGAACACGCAGCTCACCAGCAGCAGAATCTTCTCGATGCGCTGGAAGCTGCCCGACATGGTAAGCATCCACACCAGCAGCGCCACCAGCGGCACCGAAATGCTCGCCGGCACGCCAAAGAGGGCAAGGCCGCTGGCGATGCCCGCAAACTCCGAAATGGTCACAGCCGTGTTGGCGATCAACAGCGCCGCCATAGCAAGTACACTCTTGCGCACGCCAAAGCGCTCGCGAATGAGCGATGCCAGGCCCTTGCCCGTGACGCAGCCGCAGCGCGCCGCGGTCTCTTGCGTCACGATGAGCAGCACGGTCATGACGGGAAGCATCCAGAGCATCTTATAGCCATAGCTGGCGCCCGCGCTGGAATACGTGGCGATGCCGCCGGCGTCATTGCCCGAAAGCGCCGCCAGAAGACCGGGGCCCATGGCGCCAAAGATGGCCGCGATGGTCAGCTTTTGCTTGGTGCTCGGCTTTTGCTTCGTATTTTGCACGCGACCACCTACCCCATGACCGACATGGTGAGCAGCACCGCGGCGATGCAGTACGCCACACACGAGATCATGACGGCGATGACGTTCATGGCGGTGCCCGACGTGTTAAGGTCGTGCTCGTCGCGCCAGAACAGCACCATCAGATAAATCACAGCGCTCATGTTGCCAACCAGGCAAATGACTGCAGCGATATTAAAGCAACCGGTAAAGAGCTGCTCCTCAAACATAGTGGCATCGGGGAACGCGGCGGTGCGCACCAGCTGCGCGCACAGGTAGGTCACGAGCGAAAGGATCAGGCCCATACCCGTGCTCTGGAAGAAGAATCCCAGGTACGGTTTGGGCTCGTCGTCGTGACCGTCGTACTCGAGGAAGTAGTTCTTGACGAACGACACCATGCGCGAGGCAGCCAGCAGCACGAGCGGCATGGCGCACATGGGGAACACCACCAGATGCGCGGAGCCCAGCGCCGTCCCCAGCACGGTCGCCATAATGCACGAGGCGATGCCCCACACGACGACCCAGTACTGACGATGCACGAACCAGCTGAGCACGTTCGTCGAGTCGTCCGACGCGCTATCGCCCGAGCCGACACCGGCGATCTGCAGGTCCTCCTGATGCTCCTCGGCGATAACGTCCATGGCGTCGTCGAAGGTCACGATACCCAGGATATGACGGTTCTCGTCGCAGACAGGGATGGCAACCAGGTCGTACTTGGTCATCTCGTCCGTCACGTCTTCCTGGTCCTCGTCAGGCGACACGTAGACCAGATCGCGATAGGCAAGCTGGCCCAGCGTGGCGTCGCGGTCGGCCACGATCAGCGTGCGCAGCGAAAGCACGCCCGTCAGCATGCCGCTCGGATCCTCGGTATAGACGTAGTAGACGCTCTCAAAGTCCTCGTCGAGCTTGCGAATCGCCTCGATGGCATCGCCGACCGTCGCCGTGGCGGGCAGCGAGACAAACTCCGAGGTCATGATGCGGCCGGCGGTGTTGTCCTCGTAACCCAGCAGATTACGAATCGCCTTCTCCTCCTTGACGCCCATCAGGCGCAGGAGCTTCTCGGCCTTCTCATAATCGAGCTCGTCGATCAGGTCGGCAGCGTCGTCCGGGTCCATCATGGCCAGCATCGACGATGCGTCGGTATCGGACAGGCCCTCGAGCATCTCGGTCATGAGCTCGTCGTCATCGAACTCCGAGATGGCCTCGGCGGCCTGTGCCGTATCGAGCTGCGCGAACACCTGCGCGCGCAGGCGCGGGTCGAGCTGCTCGATGATGTCAGCGATGTCGGCAGGATGCAACTCGCCGAGCGTCTTGTGCGACACCGAGAGCTGGATGTTCTTAGTCGAGCGATCGAGCAGGTCCATGTAAGACCAGGCGATAATGTCCTCACTGAGCGGCTTGCCCAGGTGCTTCATAAAGCCCTCGACGACGTGCTCGAGCGTGGGGCTGATTGCACGCAGCAGACCGCGGGCGCCGACCTCGGCACCCAGCAGGCGCAGCTGATTTTCGCCCGACATGGAGAACTTGATGTCGTTGACGCGCACGACCTTCATGCCCTGCGTGTCGACAATCTGCTTGTTAAGCACGTCGCGGGCAAGCAAGAGTTCGGTCGGCTGCAAGTACGAAAAACGGATTTCGGTGGCCGACGTCTTAAGGTGTACACCCGTCTCGTCGATACGGTCGACCCATTTGCGCCAGCTGATCATAAACGGCGTCTTGCCGGGTCCGCGGAACGCGAGCGACGTCACGTGCGGAAAAACTTCGCCGGTAGCAATACCAAAATCGTTGACCACGCCGAGCTTTTCGCCGTCGACGTCCAAGACCGGCAATTTGAGCATCTCACTCAGATAATTCAATGGTGCTCCCCATCATTATTCCTCCGGACGCGACCGCGCGTGCGGCGTCCGGGGGCTTCTGGATATGTATACGCATGCGCGGGCGGCACGCCGCTCGACGCTTACACCCCGTGCATGCGCAAAAAGCACCTGCATGGGGTCATCGACTGTATGGTCGAGGTTTGGATTTCACCTGTAACCTTTCTCTTGACCCTCATTAACCGCAGTAACTATAGCATCAGCATCGCCCTGCGGCATCGAATTTATGCGCTGCACATTGCAGGCATACCAAACGCTGACGCATCCGTGACATAGCTGTTGGGGACGTTCTTAAACGACTACCCAATGACTACTCTGTGGTGTCGTCGTCCTCGGCAAGTTGGGGAAACACGGCGTCCTTGGGCATGGTGACCTTCGTCAGCGAGGTGAGCTTTTTGCTCAGCGACGTGTCCGTCTTGACCAGGTCGCTGAGCGTCACGATCTTGTAGCCGTCGGCAATGAGGCCGTCGATAATCTGCGGCAGCGCCTCGAGTGTCTGCTCGGCGCATTCGTCTCTATCGGTGAGCAGCACGATATTGCCCGGCGTCACCGAATCGAGCACCGTCGAGACCTGTTCGTCGGCACCGTTTAGCAGCCAGTCGCCCGAGTCGATATTCCACGAGACCACGGCGGAGACCAGGTCCATCGCATCAATCCAGTTTTGCTCGTCAAAGGCAGCGTAGGGAGCACGCAGCAGCATCGTCTCGACGCCGGTCGCCGACTTAATCGCGTCGGTGCCTTTCGTGATCTGTTCGCGTACCGCCTCACGGTCCTGACCCTTGAGCGAATCGTCGCTATAGCTGTTGGATCCGATCTCGCACCCAGCATCGACAATCGCCTTGGCCGTGGCAGGCGAGGCCTCGACCGCATCGCCCGAAAGGAAGAACGTCGCGGTGACGCCCTTTTCCTTGAGCACCTGCAAGATCTGCTTGGTAGCGCCGCTCGGACCCTCGTCAAACGTCAGCGCCACATACTTTTCGTTACCCTTGGGCGCCACGCTGGCGCACGCAACGACGCAATCGGTGGCGGGCACAACCTCGCCGCGGTCTTGCGTCTTGCCCGACTGCTCACCAACCCACACCTCGGAGCGGCCCTGGACACCCCACGTCTGCACATACTCGATAGCGCCCGTACCCTCGACCTTGAGCTTGGGCTCGATAACCGTAGCCTGAACCTCGTGCTTCTCGTAGGTGTTACGGCCATCCTTGACCGTCACCTTCTCGCCGCCCTCAAGCTCGCGGCTGTCCCATTTGCCCTGCTTCACGCGCTTGCCGTCGACCTTCACCGACAGCTTTTCGCCCCCATGGCGCTTGAGCACGCTGTCATCGACGGCCAGCAGGTCGCCTGCGTCGTAGGTGTCAGTCAACTCCTGGTCGTCGATGAGATTCTGCAGCGTAGAGCCCACACGCACCGCGGTCTTCTGGCCGTTGAGCTCCACGTCCACGCTGCGGTTGACGTAGCCCACGACGGCAGCGATAAACAGCACGAGCGCACAACCCACGGCAATGAGCGCATAGGGCAGGCGAGACGAACGACGGGGCGTACGGCTGTTGCCGATGCGAGCGCTGCGGTCGCTAAAGCCGCGGCTATGGTTGAGATACATCGCGCCGGGCTTACGGTGACGCTTGCGCTGACCGCTGGGCAGCTGCCCCAGGTCGCGGCGCGCCGTCGGACGCGCACCCGAACGCCCGTTTAAGTTGGATCCGTTTTGGCGCATGTGCCCTCCCCCATAAACACAGCAAGCCGGAGCAACAGGTCTCCGGCTTGCCTCCCATCATTTGGTACGTCGCTATTTTGTAGCTTTTGACGAGCCTCCGCTCGCCTTTTGGTATTCGTCCTTAAAGGCCTTGAACATGCCGCGCGTCTTGCCGAGCTGCTTGCCCAGTGCGCGACTGCCCTTGTCCACGGCAACCGATCCCTTGTCGTCGAGCACCTTGGCGCCCTTTTTGACCTTGTCGCCCACCACGACGCTGGCCTCGGCGGCCTTGGCAGCCGCACCGCCCGAATACCCGAGCGACTTGACCTCGTCCGAAACAATCATCGCGCCGTCCGCATAGCCGCGCAGCATCGTCGGCGGCACCTGCGTGTCACCAACCAAAACACTCGAAGCAGCACCGGCGGTCACATAGAATGCCTGCACGATGCCCGAGCGTGGCTTGAACTCAACGTCCGAGCAATAGCCCACGACGTCGCCTGATTCCGTGCGCACGTCCATACCGACCCAGATGATGCAATCGTCCAGGTTGATGTCGAGGCGCTTGGCAGCGGCGGCATCGTACGTGTCCTTGACGTCATCGACCGCAATGGCGCCCTCGTAGACACCAATGGCGTCGAGCGCTACGAATCGGTCGGGGCGCTCGATCATGCCCGCGATATCAGACTGGCGGACCATAAAGCCGACCACGCGCGTACCGCCCGGGGTAAAGACCGGAAAGTGAATCTTTCCGAGCTTTTTAGGGCTGCGCGGCGTGCCGTCCTTTTTGATGCGCTTGTCCTCGGTAGGCTTGCGATAGATCTTGGCGCCGACAAAATCCCCGGCGCGCATTATGCCTCGGTCGAGGGCTCCGCAGCCTCGGTATCAGCCTCGACGGCGTTCTCGACCACGACGTCGGCGGCGGGCGTCACGTTGCCACCCGAGATGGCATCGTTGAGCTGCTCGCGCAGCTGGTCCATGCGCTCGCGGGCCAGATCGACCTTGGCGCGCAGGTCATCGGTCTTGGCGTCGACCATCGGGCCAAAGTCATTCACCGCAGCACGGGCCTCCTCGGCGCTGTGCTCGTAGGTGTCGCGCATATTGTCCCAGGCGTCGTTGGCGATATCGGCAGCCATGGCGCGGGTCTCGGCGCCCGAGCGCGGGGCCAGAGCAACGCCGACAATAGCGCCGGCAGCGGCACCAAAAAGTGCGCCGGAGACAAAGCTGAAAGTCTTACCCATGATCATTCCTCTCCTGCGGGCACGTCGGTGCCCACCGTTTGAATGCTGTCCATTATACCCGCAGCGCATCACTTGCCGCTCCGCTCATCTGTGTACGGCAAAGGCGCAGGTACGTGATGGTGATAAACGCGTAGGCCTACTCCTGGGGCATAGCCGGCATGGCCACCGTGGCACCCGGGTCCTCGCCGGCGCCGTCCACGAGCGGCAGACCGCCCTCATGCGCAGGTCCTGCCGGAACCGTCGCCGCACCGCCAAAGACGGCAGCGGAGGCCTCGTGGTTCTCGGCAACCGCGCCCTCGGTATCAATCGCCACCTGGGGCTCGTCGTCAAAGTTGGGGACGCCCTGGGGCTCGGTGGAAACAGGCTCGGCGGTCGCATCGGCAACGGGCTCGGCGTCGGCCGGCACATCGCCCTCGTCCTCGGCAGTATCTTCGCCGTTCGCAGCGGCGACGGCCTCGTGAGGATCCTTGCCCTCGGCCTCGGCGCGCATGCCCAGCACCAGGTTGCGCAGACCCGCGACCGTGCCTTCCACGTCGGGGGCAGGCTGGTCGGCGTGCAGGTACGCCCAGTCCATCATAAAGGTGGCCGAAGACAGCGCACCGATGGCCAGCGCGTCGTCGGGGCACGAAAGCTCAACCTCAAAGACACGCTCATCGTGCTCGCTTACGCGCGTGCGGCCGCACGAGATGCTGCCGGCAAGCCCGGTCTCGTTCATGAGCTCGACCGTCACGTGCTCCAGCAGATGGCAGAGCTCGGTCTGGCCCATGCAGTCCTGGAACTCGCGGCCGGAATCGCCCAGGCACAGGTGCTTGGCAATCGCGGGCACCAGGTAGTACACGCGCGCCGTGGCCTCGATGTCCTCCGAGGTCATGAGCGGCATGCCGGGGTTCACCAGCACATGCGCGCAAATCTTGTCCTCACTGACGGTGACCTTAAGGATGTTGAACAGGCCTGCCATAACTCTCCCCTACTCTTCCTTGTCCTGCTCGTCGCCGTCGTGCGGATTCGCGGAACCCGCACCCGACGTCGTCGGCTCGTCTACCGAAGACTCGGAATCCTTCTTATCGGTTTCGGCCGGAGCAATCACGCGAATGAGCGAGATGCGCTGGCCACGCATCGACTGCACCTTGAACTTGTACCCCGCGACCTCAAACACCTCTCCGATGTCGGGCACCGAGTCACAAAGCTCCAAAATCCAGCCGGCGATGGTCTCATAATCATCGCTTTCCTCGAGCGGCCAACCAAGCTCAATCGCGTCATCGCACGAAAAACGCCCATCAACGAGCCACTCGCGGCGCGAAAGGCGCGTGAGATACTTGTTGTCGGGGTCGAACTCGTCCTCGATCTCGCCGACGATCTCCTCGACGATGTCCTCGATGGTGATAATGCCGGCCGTACCGCCGTACTCGTCCACGACCACCACGATCTGGTCGTGAGAGGTCTGCATCTCGGACAGCAGCGGCAGGATGTCCTTGGTGTCGGGCACAAAGGTGGCATCGCGCAAAAAACCGGCGATGGGCTGGTCGCCCTTGCCGTCGAGCGCGGGCTGAATCAGGTCCTTGATGTGCGCGATGCCGGCAACGTTGTCGGGATCCTCGTGATAGACGGGGATGCGGCTAAAGCCGGTCTGACGCATGGTGGACAGCACGTCGGCGACCGTCTCGTCGTCCTCGCACATGGTGGTGTCCACGCGCGGCACCATGACCTCGCGGGCAACGGTGTCGCCCAAGTCGAAGATCTCGTGGATCATGCGCTTTTCCTCGTCGAGCAGGTCGTCCTGCTCCGAGACCATGTACTTGATCTCTTCTTCCGAGACGTTCTGGCGGTCGTCGGCACTCTTGATGCGCAGGATGCGGGCCAGACCATCGGAGCAGGCACCGGTCAGCCACACGAGCGGACGGGCGATCTTTTGGAAAAACGACAACGGTCCCACGACCTGCTTGGACACGCCCTCGGCATTGGCCAGGCCGATGCGCTTGGGGACGAGCTCGCCGATCACGATGGACACGAAGGCGACCGCGACGGTGATGATGACCGGCGCCAGGCCGCGCGCGATGGCGGAGAGCGGCGCGATGCCAAAGCTCATGAGCCACGTGGCGAGCGGGTCGGACAGACTCGTCGAGGCGACGGCGGACGAGGCGAAGCCCACGAGCGTAATGGCAACCTGGATGGTGGCGAGCAGCTGGTCGGAGTCGGCAGCCAGCTTAATGGCACGCTCGGCGCGCTTGTCGCCTTCCTCGGCCTCGTGCTCCAACACGGCGCGCTTGGCCGTGGTGAGCGCCATCTCGGACATAGAGAAGTAGCCGTTGATGAGGGTCAAAACGAGGGTGGTGATAAGGGAGATGGTTATGTCCATCGGGAATTTCTCGAACCTCCAAGATTCGGGACGTCAGGTTAAAACGTTGATGGCGGATACGGCAATTGCACCGGCGCCCAAACGAGAACGCGGGCGCGCAGGCATGGTCGCTAGATTACGAAGAGGATCACCGCCATGAACTGGAAGATGCTGCCGGCGAGCACCCACAAGTGAAACACACTGTGCAGGTAGCGCACGTTTTTGGCGATATAGAACGGCACGCCCGCGGTGTAGCACACGCCGCCGACGGCGAGCAGGGCAAGTGCCACGGGGTTGAGCAGCGCCACAAGTTCGGGCAGCTTAAAGACAACGAGCCAGCCCATCAGCAGGTAGACCAGGCCGCTTACCCAATGCGGCTGGCGCTCGCGTAGGAAGCACTCGAGGGCGATGCCGATGATGGCGATGGCCCATACGGCAAAGAACAGCGCAGGGCCGCCGTCGTTTGCGAGCGTGATAAGGCAAAACGGCGTATAGCTGCCCGCAATGAGCAGGTAGATGCAGCTGTGGTCGATGATGCGAAACACGTGCTTGGCGCGCGCGGGCTGAATCGCGTGGTAGAGCGTGGAGGCTAGGTATTCGAGGATAATGCTGACGCCATAGACAATCGCCGCGGCCATATGGGCCGGGCCTCCGCCGCGCAGGGCGGCGAATACGATCAGGAGCACCAGGCCCGCGATACCCAGCAGGCAGCCGACACCATGGGTGACGGAGTTCATGATCTCCTCACCCACTGTGTAGTGTGGAACGACCGCGGTCTTGGGTCGCGGCTTAGAACTGTCGCTCGAATCGGACATGCCGGTTACATCCTCCAACGTAAAGAGTTCTCAACACTATATCAAAGCGTCTAGGTACGTGCGAAATTTGCACCATACGTGACCCTTTGTTTACCCATTCTTTGCCTGTTGACGCATCAACGGCGAACGTCCATAATGCGCTTGCATTAAATGTTGATGTATTAACATCTTATAGGAGAATACCGCATGGCTCAAAACGCACGTTCCCATCGAAAGCTCAAGATAGCCGGCATCGTTGCACTGGTGGTTGTCGTTGCGCTGCTCGGATTTGCCGGCAACTTTCTGTTTGACTTCGCGCTGAATCCCCGCGCGCCATACACCATGAAGATGATGCAGGATAGCAAGAACGACAAAGAAGGTGAGCAGCCGGATGCCGAGGATACCGAGGCGCGGGCATGGTTTAAAGAGAACCGCAAGAGCAGCAACCTCACCGCGGACGACGGGACCGAGCTTGCCGCCTGGTATTTTGCTGCGTCGGAGAGCACGCACGACTACGTCGTCTGCCTGCATGGATATACCAACGAGCCCATCGGTATGGCCCGATACGCCAAACGCTTCCACGACCGTGGCATGAACGTACTCGCACCCGCCGCCCGCGCCCACGAGCGCTCCGGCGGCGACTATATCGGCATGGGCTGGCCCGAGCGCCTCGACATCGTCGCATGGATCGAGCGAATCGTTCAGGCTGACCCCAAGGCGCGCATCCTGGTCTTTGGCGAATCCATGGGCGCGGCGACCGCCATGAACGTCGCGGGGGAACCTCTGCCCGCAAACGTGAAATGCATTATCGAGGACTGCGGTTATACGAGTGTTTGGGACGAGTTTTCTCTGCAGCTCAAGGACGTGTTCGGCCTGCCCAGCTTTCCCTTGCTCGATGTAGCAAACTTGGTGTGCAACGTGCGCGCGGGCTACGACTTTCATAAGGCGAGCAGCGTGGAACAGCTCAAGCGCGCGACGGTTCCCATGCTGTTTATCCACGGTGACCAAGACACCTTTGTGCCGTACAGCATGCTCGACCAAAACTACGACGCGTGCGCCAGCAAGGTCAAGCAAAAGCTCACCGTCCATGGCGCCACCCACGCCAAGAGCGCGCAGGTCGACCCCGAACTCTACTGGAACACGGTCGACGACTTCCTCGACGAGTATTTTTAGGCAAATAGTACGGTTTACTGGCCTATCTGACCCCCTAGCACTTCCGAAAAGCCGCCCGTGGGCACTGTGCTCACGGGCGGCTTTTGCTAACAGTTGTGCTACAAAAGCGCTTGTTTTGTCTAATAGCTAGGTGCTACTTGACCTCGATGAGCTCGTACTTGCTCGTGCCCAGGCCGATCTTCTCGGCGTGCGCGATGCACACGCGCCAGTCGGTGTCGGGATGCGTGATGCAGAAGGGATCCTTGGCCTGCTCGCCCTCCAGATGCTCGTGGTTGTGCTCCATCTTGGCCGCGCTATCGGTGAGCTCGGTGTTGGGCAGCGGCTCAGACGCCATGACGGCGTCGGCGCAGGCCTGGTCGATGGCGACCGGGTCGAAGCTCGCGAACATGCCGATGTCGTTGACGATAGGCGTATCGTTTTCGGGATGGCAGTCGCAGTTGGGACTGATGTCCATGGCAAGCGAGATGTGGAAGCTCGGGCGGCCGTCGACGACGGCCTTCGTATACTCGGCGATCTTGCAGTTGAGCACGTCGGCCGCGGCGTCATAGCCGGGCTTGATGCAGTCCTGGTTGCATGCCGCAATGCAGCGTCCGCAGCCCACGCAGCGATCGTGGTCGATGGTGGCCACGTGCACCGTGCGAGTAGCGCCGCTGGCAAGCTCGCGCTCGCGGGTGTCGTCGAACGAGATAGCGTTGTGCGCGCAGATCTTTTCGCAGGCATGGCAGCCAACGCAGTGCTCGGTCGCGACGTTCGGCTTGCCGGCGGCATGCTGCTCCATCTTGCCGGCACGGCTGCCGCCACCCATGCCCAGATTCTTCATGGCGCCGCCAAAGCCGGCCTGCTCATGGCCCTTAAAGTGGGTGAGGCTAATCACGATATCGGCATCCATGAGTGCCTGACCGATCTTGGCCTCGTGCACGTACTCGCCGCCCTCGACCGGGACGAGCGCCTCGTCGGTACCCTTGAGGCCGTCGGCAATGATGATCTGGCAACCCGTAGCATACGGGGTAAAGCCGTTCTGGTAGGCGGTATCAATGTGCTCGAGCGCGTTTTTGCGGCTACCGACATAGAGCGTATTGCAGTCGGTGAGGAAGGGCTTGCCGCCCAGCTCCTTCACGACGTCCGCGACGGCGCGGGCGTAGTTGGGGCGCAAAAAGCTCAGGTTGCCCAGCTCGCCAAAGTGAATCTTGATGGCGACGAACTTGTTCTCAAAGTCGATCTGCTCGATACCGGCGTGACGGATGAGGCGCTTGAGCTTGTCGAGCTGGCTCTCGCGAGCATGCGTGCGCAGGTTGGTGAAGTACACCTTAGCGGGTGCTGCGGGTGCAGTTGCGGTCATAGATCTATCCCCTCGGTCTATATGGCGTTACAGACATAAGAGGATGGTACCCGTTGAAGTAGGGTCGAAGTCAAGCACGGCCACTCATTGGGGACAGACTTAAATGAGTGCCGCCAGGGACAGTCCTTGCCAGTCCGGCCGGCGAGCCGGCGAATCGGCAAAGACTGTCCCCAACGACTAGTCGTTTAAGAACGTCCATTACAGTCGAAATTGTCAGCCCGGGACCGTCTCGGGCTACGATTGAGGCGCGCCCAGAACGGGCCGCCGACCGGGCGCCCGCGCACGGCCGAACGTCCCTGCCCCCGAGAGGGCCCGTTGGGTGCTG
>DBFMRS010000045.1:0-12216 GCA_048387515.1 Collinsella sp. | reverse complement strand
TGTTGGCTTTGATTGTTGGGTTGCGTTCAGTGTCGCGCCCCGAGTTCGCGGTGCCGTGCCGTTAGTGGCAGCCGCAGCCCTCGTGGCCCTCGTGCTCGTGATGGCCATGGCAGCCACAGGATTCGCCGTGCTCATGGGCGTGCTCGTGGTCATGGCCGTGGCAGCCGCACGTGGCCTCGCCGGTCTGCGCGAGCGTGCCGGCAATGAGGGCCTCGACGCAGGCATCGCAGCTGCCCTGGGCGCCCGCATAGACCGTGATGCCGGCTTGAGCAAGCGCGTTGATAGCGCCACCGCCGATGCCGCCGCAGATGAGTGTGTCCACGTCGCCATTGGCGAGCAGACCCGCCAGCGCGCCGTGACCGGTGCCGCCGGTGCCCACGACCTGCTCGTTGAGCACCTTGCCGTCCTCAATGTCGTAGATCTTGAACTGCTCGCTGCGGCCAAAGTGCATAAAGATGTTGCCATTGTCGTACGTCGTTGCCACCCTCATGGTGTCGACCTCCTTTGCTGGCCATGCGGCCGTTGTCGTGGTGATGGGGGAGTATGCGATATTGCCGCCCTCGATGATAATCGCCCGTCCATTGACCAATGCGTTTGCCACCTTGCGATGCGCGCGGCTGCAGATTGCCGCCACCGTGGCACGGGCAATGCCCATGTGCTGGGCGACTTCCTCCTGATTGAGTCCTTCCAGGTCGCATAGGCGCAGGACCTCGAGCTCGTCGACCGTCATATCGATAGCGTCTCCGCTGGCAAGGCCATCGGGGGTAAAGCCGCGATATTCGGGGATGATCCCAACGCGGCGCAGTTTTTCGCGTCTCCCTGCCATACACTCTCCAAATCTGACATATGTCAATAATAGAATAGCGAACGTGCCGATTTGCGCAAGGAATTTCCGTCATATGTCAGAAAATGAGGGCTTATGTTTGGGCTGTGGGGCCGCGTGCGCCTGGGCTACAATAAATCTTGCTTGTAGGCGACTGACAGGAGGGTCAATGAGCAAGGCTGATCAACAGTTTGTAACCATGTGCCGCGATATCT
The DNA here is from genome assembly GCA_048387515.1 of Collinsella sp. Taxonomy (GTDB): domain Bacteria; phylum Actinomycetota; class Coriobacteriia; order Coriobacteriales; family Coriobacteriaceae; genus Collinsella. The sequence goes on along the minus strand of DBFMRS010000045.1, from coordinate 11,178 downwards.
TGGACCATGGCACCACCACGGAGGGCCAAAAGGTCCGCCCGGTGTGGAAGGACGGCACCCCTGCCTATACCATTAAAAACTTTGGCGTCACGGCGCGCTACGACCTGCGCGAGGAGTTCCCTGCGCTTACGCTGCGCCGCACGGCTCTTAAGTCTGCGATGGACGAGATCCTGTGGATCTATCAAAAGAAGTCTAATAACGTCCATGACCTCAACAGCCATATTTGGGACGAGTGGGCCGACGAGACTGGCTCCATCGGTAAAGCCTACGGCTATCAGATTGGCCAGAAGAGCCATTACGCCGAGGGCGATTTTGATCAGATGGACCGTGTGCTGTACGATCTTAAGCACACGCCGTACAGCCGCCGCATCATGACCAACACGTATGTGTTTAGTGACCTGTCCGAGATGCACCTGTATCCGTGCGCCTACAGCGTGACCTATAACGTCACGCAGCGCCCGCAGGACGACAAGCCCACGCTCAACATGATTCTCAACCAGCGCAGTCAGGACATTTTGGCCGCGAATAACTGGAACGTGTGCCAGTACGCCATTCTGCTCATGATGGTCGCGCAGTCGGTCGATATGATTCCGGGTGAGCTGCTGCATGTGATTGCCGATGCCCACATTTACGACCGTCATGTCAATATCGTCCGTGAGCTTATCGAGCGCCCGCAGTTTGCGGCGCCCAAGGTAACGCTTAACCCCGATGTGCATGATTTTTACGCGTTTACGACTGATGACCTGATCGTCGAGGGCTATGAGCACGGCCCGCAGGTCAAGAACATTCCCATTGCGGTGTAGGTGGTGCTCATGACGTGTAAGCTATCTGCTATCGTCGCCGTGTGTGACGATTGGGGCATTGGTTGCGAGGGCGACATGGTGGTGTCCAATCGTGCCGATATGCGCCACTTTGTGGCCTGCACCAAGGGCTGCCCGGTTATTATGGGGCGCAAGAACCTGCTGAGTTTTCCTGGCGGCCGGCCGCTTAAGAATCGTCGCAATATCGTGCTCACGCGCGATGAGGATTTTGCGCCCGAGGGCGTCGACGTGGTGCATAGCGTTGACGAAGCGCTCGCTGCGGTTGCCGATGAGCCCGTTGCCTGGGTGATCGGTGGCGGCGATGTCTATCGGCAGTTTTTGCCGTATTGCGTCGAGGCCGAGGTCACGCATAACCACTGCGTCCATGTCGTGGATACGTACTTTCCCGATTTGGAAGCCGATCCTGCGTGGGAGATTGCACAGCGTAGCGGGGTCGCGACGATTGCCGCCGGTGAGGGTGACGAGGGCGTCGATTATGAGTTCGTGACGTATCGTCGCGTTGAGGCGTAAATCGTCTGGCGTGAACGGTATCATCGGGTTATTTGAATGCATGGGGCGGCGCTTAGCGTCGCCTCGTTTGGTATAGATCTGCTGTAAAGAAAGGTGCGGGCAGGCTGCTATGACTGATGCCGTTGAGGTGCTGCGAATCGATTCGCTCGAGGACGAGCGGCTCGATGCCTACGTGCGACTGACCGAGCGTGAGCTTCGCTGCGTGCTGGAGCCGCAGAAGGGCATTTTTATCGCCGAGAGTGCCAAGGTCATCGAGCGTGCAGTGCGCGCCGGATACGAGCCGGTGAGCTTTCTTTTGGGCGAACGCTGGCTCGACCAGATGATGCCGCTGTTTGAGCGCCTGGCGGTACGCGAAGGTGCGGGCCCGGTTCCCGTGTTCGTGGCCTCGATGGAGCTTATGGAGCATTTGACGGGCTTTAACGTGACGCGTGGTGCGCTCGCGGCGTTCCGTCGCCCGCGTCAGATTCCGGTTGATGAGTTCTTGGGCGGCGTCGTCGAGGCGGCGGGGGATCGTCCGGTGCGTGTGTGCGTGCTTGAGGGTATTGTCGATCACACCAATGTTGGCGCGATTTTTCGCTCGGCTGCCGCATTGAACGTTGACGGTATCTTGGTCAGCCCGACGTGCTGCGACCCGTTGTACCGTCGCTCGGCCCGCGTGAGCATGGGCACCGTGTTTCAGGTTCCGTGGACGCGTATTGGCAGTGAGGCGCGCGTATGGCCGCATGATGGGCTGGCGGCGCTGCACGATGCCGGCTTTTCGTGTGCCGCCATGGCGTTGACGGATGATTCGGTGTCGCTGGACGATCCAGTGCTGCAGGAGATTGACCGCCTGGCGATCTTTATGGGTACCGAGGGTGCCGGCCTGGGAGCCAAGACCATTGAGGGCTGTGATCGCGCCGTGCGCATTCCGATGGCGCACGGGGTCGATTCGCTCAACGTGGCCGCGGCGAGCGCCGTCGCCTTTTGGCAGCTGTGCCCGCACGTGAGCAATGAGTATCACTACCAGCCGGGTTTGTATCACTAGGCAGATATTTCGCACCAGGCTCTGATTCGGGGTGTTTCGGTCGCCGCCAGTCGGTGCTAAGCTGGTTTTGGCTTTGGTTTTAAATTGCTGTTTTGTTGTTTGACGTATGCGTGTGGGGAGGGCGTGTGGCTAAGAAATCTACGGCTATCGATGTAACGCAGGGTGTCATTTGGCAGCAGCTGCTTTCGCTGTGCGTTCCCATCTTCTTTAGTTCGTTTTTTCAGCAGGCCTACACGCTTATCGGTACGTATATCGTCGGTCAGTTTGGCGGCAAGCTCGCACTGGGTGGCATTCAGGCCACGATGGTGCTTACGGAGCTCTGCATTGGTTTTTGCGTCGGTGTGGGTGCTGGCTGTGCCGTTATTACCGGTCAGTATTTTGGCCAGCACGATGATGAACGACTGAGTCGTTCGGTTCACACGGCCATGACGCTCGCGCTGGTGGGCGGTATCGTCTTCTCCATTCTCGGCATAGTGTTCGTTGAGCCCATGCTGGTGCTTATGAACACGCCGCATGAACTATTGGCCGAGGGCGTGGCCTATGCTCGCTGTTATTTTGCCGCGATGGTTGCGGCACTGCTGCTGAATATGGGAACCGCACTGCTGCGTGCCGTGGGCGACACGCGCGGGCCCGCCGTGATCATTGCCTCTGGCTGCCTTGTTAACGTGGTGCTGGATATCATCTTTGTCGCTGTGTTGCATATGGAGGCGCTGGGCTGCGGCATCGCAGTGGCGCTGACCATTTGCTCCAATGCAACGATGATCGTGTTGCGCATGATGCGCGCTACGGGTGCATGGCGTCTTTCGCTGTCTAAGCTCGGTATCGATCGCGGTATTTGCAAGAGTATGATCTCGTGTGGTCTGCCACTCGGTTTTCAATCGGCTGCCTATTCGATCTCGAACGTGCTGATCCAGGTGTCGGTTAATTCGTTTGGCGCCGATGTCACGACTGCTTGGGGTCTATCTGGGCGCCTGGATGGCATTATCTGGATGGTGACCGAGGCGCTCGGCGTATCGATCACTACGTTCTCGGCGCAGAACTTTGGCGCGCGCAACTACGAGCGCATGCGCAAGGGCTACCATACGTCGCTCGTGCTGTCGTTTATGCTCATTGGTGGCCTGTCTGCCGTGCTGCTGGTGTTCTCGGGCCCGCTGTCGCGTTTGTTTGTCGACGATGCTTCGATTTCGGCGTACACCACGACTATCCTCCATTTCATTGCGCCGTTCTATGCGATTTTCTCGATTATCGAGAACGCCTCGGGTTCCATCCGCGGCGCCGGCGTGAGTTTGCAGCCTATGATGCTCACCATCTTTGGCACCGTTGTCTTGAGGGTGATCTGGGTGTTTGCGATCATGCCCTTCGATCCGTCGCTCGAGCATCTACTGCTGGTCTACCCCGTAACCTGGCTCATCACCGCAACCATGTTCACCATCTACCACCACAGCGGCAACTGGCTAGGTCGCGCCACCGCCTAGCTCATCCGTCGGATACCCCTGATAAGTTGTGGTGAAATAGTTCCTGAAAAGCCCTTGCGGACCGTCAAACAAGTACTATTCCACCGCAACTTCCTTATGAGCTGTAGGTGTTGGCGGAAAACGAATCAATTAGTATTCGATGCCCTGACGGGCTAGGAGGCCTTCGTCGAAGTAGTGTTTGACGGGTCGCATTTCGGTGACCAGGTCCGCGAGGTCTGCGAGGGGCAGCAGGCCGCGGCCGGTTAGCACGAGCTCCGTGGTGGCGGGCTTTATCGCAATCAGTTCCTCGACATCCTCTCGCGCCCCAAAGCAGCCTTCGTCTTGCCCTTGCCGTCGCCCGTATAGATCTGAACCTTGCCGACTTCCAGTGATGCCATATCTGTCCTTTCGTGCCCGGCGTCGGTTTATCGTCGCTTGGGTTGGGTATTCTAGAAACCATTATCAACCCCAGTAGATGGAGTTCAAGCAGATGGAGATGGATGACAACAAGCGTAGACGGAATATGATCCTCTACGTGCTCATCGCCTTCGTCGTCTACCTCGTGCTCTCGACCGTTCTGTTCCCCAACATCGGTCACACGCAGCAGATTACGAAGACCGACTACTCGACGTTTGTCAAAGCGCTCGATAAGAAGAGCGTCGACAAGGTCGAGTACAACACGGACGATTACACCATTTATTACACCAAGAAGGGCGAGGACGAGAACATCGCCTATAAGACGACCGGTGTGCCGAATGATGCGGGCTTTACCGATCGCGTGCTTGAGTCTGGCGCTTCGCTGGAGTCGGTCGTTCCCGATAAAAACTCGGGTTTGATGACCTACTACCTGCTCACTCTCATTCTTCCCATGGCGATTTTCTTCCTCATCGGTTGGTGGCTTAACCGCCGCATGAAGAAGGCTATGGGCGATGACGGCCCGTCGATGAACTTTGGTGGCGGCGGTTTTGGCGGCGGCGGACTGGGTAAGTCCGGCGCGCGCGTGATCGCCTCCAAGGACGTGGGCGTGACCTTTAAGGACGTCGCCGGCCAGGAAGAGGCCAAGGAGTCTCTCAAGGAGGTCGTCGACTTTCTGGAGAAGCCGCAGCGCTACGAGGAGATCGGCGCCAAGCTGCCGCGCGGTGCTCTCCTTGTTGGCCCTCCGGGTACCGGTAAGACCCTGCTTGCCAAGGCTGTTGCCGGCGAGGCCGGTGTTCCGTTCTTTAGCATTTCGGGCTCTGAGTTCGTTGAGATGTTTGTTGGTCGCGGCGCTGCAAAGGTTCGTGACCTGTTTAAGCAGGCCAAGGAAAAGGCCCCGTGTATCGTCTTTATCGATGAGATTGATACCATCGGTAAGAAGCGCGATGGCGGCGGCTTTAGCGGCAACGACGAGCGCGAGCAGACGCTCAATCAGTTGCTGACCGAGATGGATGGCTTCGATAACCACAAGGGTATCGTTGTCCTTGCCGCAACCAACCGCCCCGACAGTCTCGATCCCGCTCTACTGCGCCCCGGTCGTTTTGACCGTCGCATCCCCGTCGAGTTGCCCGATCTGACCGGCCGTAAGAACATCCTCGAGCTCCACGCCAAGAGCGTGAAGACCCAGCCGCCGATTGATCTGACCGCGATTGCCCGCGCCACGCCCGGTGCCTCGGGCGCCGACCTTGCCAATATCATCAACGAGGGCGCCCTGCGCGCCGTTCGCGAGGGTCGCAAGCGTGCAACCCAGGACGATTTCGAGGAGTCGGTGGAGGTCGTCATTGCCGGCCAACAGCGTAAGTCCACGGTGCTGTCCGACCACGAGAAGCAGGTCGTTTCTTACCACGAGATCGGTCATGCCATCGTTGCCGCTCGCCAGAAGGGCTCTGCGCCGGTCACGAAGATCACCATCGTGCCGCGCACGAGCGGTGCTCTGGGCTACACCATGCAGGTCGAGGAGGATGAGCGCTTCCTGACCACACGTCAGGAGGTCCTGGACAAGCTCGCCGTCTATTGCGGTGGCCGTGCAGCCGAGGAGCTCATCTTTGGTGAGATGACGACCGGCGCCGCCAACGATATCGAGCAGGCCACCAAGCTCGCCCGTAACATGGTGACGCGCTTTGGTATGTCCGACGAGTTTGGCATGATGGCGCTCGGTACCGTTCAGAATGCGTACCTTAACCAGGACACGTCGCTCACCTGCGCCCCCGGTACGGCCGAGCGTGTGGACGCAATTGTCGCCAAGTTGATTGAGGATGCGCACGACCGCGCCCTGCAGATCCTCAAGGAAAACAAGTTCAAGCTCCACGAGCTGGCTCGTTATCTGTACAAGAAGGAGACGATCACGGGCGAGGAGTTCATGAACCTCCTCACGCGCGAGAATCCGCTGATGCCCAAGCAGCAGTAAAGCCGCGGCCGAGCCAGTAAACGCCGACGCCCCATTTGAGCAGCTTTCTCAAATGGGGCGTTTTGCTTGAGGGGGATGGAAATGAAGATCGTGGTGAGTGCCTGCTTGATGGGCGAGAGCTGCAAGTATAACGGGCTCGACAACTATCATCGCGAGTTGGTCGAGGCCTGCGAGCGTACGGGGACCGAGGTCCTCTTGGTGTGCCCTGAGGTCTTTGGCGGCCTGCCCACGCCGCGCAGGCCGTCCGAGATTGTGAACGGCGAGGTCCGTACCTGCGAGGGTGCCTCGGTCGATCGCGAGTTTCGCCTGGGCGCTCAACGTGCGCTCGATATGTGCGAGCAGGCGGGCGGCCCGTCCGAGATTGCTGCGTGCGTCTTGCAGGACCGCAGTCCCTCGTGCGGCGCGGGTCGCATCTACGACGGTACCTTTAGCGGTACGCTCACCGCGGGCAACGGCGTCTTCGTTGATCTGTTGCTGCGTCACGGCTATCGCGTTATACCAGCTAGCGAGTTCGACCCCAGCATGCTGGAGCAATAAAAAACCACCACAAGGGCACTGCTCCCTTGTGGTGGTTTTGGGCTAGGCCTAGAGCGTGTGGCCGTAGGCGTTGGCGGCCTTGATGGCGGCGGCGAACTTTTCGTCGGTGAAGGGCTCCGGGTTGCCTTGCTTCCACTCGTTGGTGGCGTGTGCGTATTCGCACAGGGCAGGGATGTCGGCCTCGGAAAGTCCGACCTGCTCAAGCGTTACGGGCAGGCCCATCTGCTTGTTAAAGGCGGCGTAGCGTTCAAGGCTCTCGGTATCGCCCGTATAGGCAAACAGCACGAGCACGCCCAGGCTCACGACCTCACCGTGCAGATAGGTCCCCTCGCGCGGAATGCTGCACGTCGCATTGTAGAACGCGTGCGCCACGCTCGAGTTGTAGTAGTAATCGTTTTGGTTGGTCAGGTTCGAGACATAGCCCGTGTTGACCACGATGTCGAGCGCGATCTGCTTGACGGCCTCGCTCGACAGATTCCGGCGCACGTCCTCAAGACCCTGGACGCCATAAGTAAACAGCGGCTCTGAGCAGGTGTGGGCGAGTGCCAGGCCAAGACCGGCGGTATGCTCCAAATTACCGGCGCTCGTGGCGTATTCGACCTCGGGCTGCTTGGACAGGGCATCGCCCACGCCGGCCCAGAAGTACTCCGCCGGAGCTTCGGCGATAATCTTGGGGTTGATGAAGATATGCGCAGGTCGGTTGGGGTACGAATATCCCTCGAGCGAGCCGTCGTCGTTGTACACGACGGCAATGGCGGTCGCGGCCGAGCAGTTGGAACAGATCGTCGGGACGGTGAAGACGATCTTCTTGAGCTCGATGCCTGCGGTCTTCACGGTGTCGAGTGCCTTGCCGCCGCCACAGGCGATAAGCACGTCTGCCTGCTGGCAAGCGGGGGAGTTCACGACCTTGGCGATATTGGCGCGCGTGCTGTTGGTGCCGTAGACGCGCGTCTCCAGAATCTCGACGTCGGTGCCTGCCAGCGCAGCCTCGATGCCCGGTAGCGCCGCAGCCAGGGCTCGCTTGCCGCCGATGATGGCGACCTTGGTCGCTCCGTACTCTGCCAGTGCGGCGGGCAACTCGGTAAAACAATCCTCGCCAACGGTGTAGTCGCTCATTCCAATCGTGCGCATAGCAACCTTCTTTCGTTCGATAAAGTGCTTTCAGGTATTTTGCTCCAAGAGAAGGTCCACAGCCGCGAGAAATTTCGAACGTATAAAACCAGTGTTGAGGGTTTTTCGCCGGCGCTGAACGTGCTAGCATACTCCGCATAAGCGTTGATGGGGACGAGTAGTCGGCCGTCCGCATGCTACAGAGAGCGGGGAGCGCTGAGAACCCGTGCATGCGACCGATGAAAATCACCCCGGAGCTGCGGTCCCAACGGACGTGCCGCGCAGGTTCGTCTTAGTAGACATCGCCGAGATGGTCGTCGATACAGACCAGCCGAGTAACGGATGCGAGCGCGCGGCGACGCGAGCGAGGGCATCTAAGCTGGGTGGTTAAGCGAAGAGCTTTTACGGACAGACTGTCCGTTTTGTGGCGCTTCGTCCCAGCTTGTAGGGACGGGCGCTTTTTTGGTGCCCAGAGGGCGTGCGCGCCCATGACAAGAAAGGGGTACCGTGGCAAACGAGTACAAGCAGACGATGAATCTGCCCAAAACCGGATTTCCCATGCGTGCCGGTCTTTCCAAGTCCGAGCCAAAGCGACTCAAGGACTGGCAGGACAACAAGGTCTACGAGCAAGTTCTAAAGAAGAACGAGGGTCACAAGAAGTTCGTGCTGCACGACGGCCCTCCGTACGCCAACGGCCCGATCCACATCGGCCACGCCATGAACAAGATCTCCAAAGACATGATCAACCGTTACTGGATGATGCAGGGCTATGAGGTTCCCTATGTTCCCGGTTGGGACTGCCACGGTCAGCCGATCGAACATAAGGTCGAGGAGAAGCTCGGCACCGAGAAGTTCAACCAGACCTCCACGGCTAAGATCCGCGAGCTTTGCAACAAGTTCGCTGTCGAGAACATCGAGCTCCAGAAGGCTGGCTTCCGTCGCCTTGGCGTGCTTGGCGACTGGGACAACCCGTATCTGACGCTCTATCACCAGCATGACGCCGCCGACATTGAGGTCTTCAAGGCCATGTTCGACAAGGGCATGATCTATCGCGGCCACAAGCCCGTCCACTGGTGCAAGCACTGCCACACCGCGCTGGCCGAGGCTGAGATCGAGTACTCCGACGAGACGAGCCCGTCCATCTTCGTGCGCTTTGAGATGACCTCCAAGCCCGCCGGTCTCGAGAACTTCGACGGCCCGGTCGATTTTATCATCTGGACGACCACGCCGTGGACCATCCCCTCCGACCAGGCAGTTTCCCTCAAGCCCGGCGCCGCCTACGTCGCCGTTGAGCACGACGGCCGCGCCGAGGTCATGCTCGAGGACCTGGCTCCTAAGTGCTGCGAGGAGTTTGGCTGGGAGTACACTCCGGTTATGGTCGACGGCAAGCCCTATGTGGTTCCCGCCGAGACCTTCCACCACATCCACTACAAGCAGCCGATCTTCGACGGTGTCGAGGGCGTGGCGCTGCTGGCCGATTACGTCGGTGTCGATGACGGTACCGGTATTGTCCACAACTCGCCCGGCCACGGCGTCGACGACTACTTTGCCTGCCTCAAGGAGGGCATCACCGACATCTGCATGCCGGTCGATGACGACGGCAAGTTCTACACCGGTGAGGAGTTTGGCACCGGTGGCCCCTTCAGCGGTATGGATACCGATGAGGCCAACCCGCACATCATCGAGTTCCTGCGCGAGCGCGGCACCCTGGTTCTCGAGAAGAAGATCACGCACAGCTATCCGCACTGCTGGCGCTGCAAGCACCCGGTGCTCTTCCGTGCTACCGACCAGTGGTTTGTCTCGATGGACAAGACTGGTTTGCGCGAGCAGGCTGGCAAAGAGGTCCGCGAGAACGTCAAGTGGTATCCGGCCCACGCGGCAAACCGCATCGGCGCCATGGTCGAGCAGCGTCCCGACTGGTGCATCAGCCGTCAGCGCAACTGGGGCGTGCCTATCCCGAGCTACACTTGCGCCGACTGCGGCGAGAAGGTTATGAACGACGCCACGCTCGACGCCGTCATCAAGCTCTTCCACGAGAAGGGCTCTGACGCCTGGTTCACCGACGCTCCCGAGAGTTACCTGGGCGAGGCCTGCGTCTGCCCCAAGTGCGGCGGCCATCACCTCAAGGCCGATAAGGACATCCTCGACGTGTGGTGGGATTCCGGCGTCTCCTGGAAGGCCGTCTGCGAGTACCGTCCCGAGCTGGAGTATCCGGCGGACGTGTATCTCGAGGGCTCCGACCAGCACCGCGGTTGGTTCCAGAGTTCGTTGCTCACCTCAGTGGGTGCCAACGGCCACGCTCCGTACAAGGCGGTCGTCTCGCAGGGCTTCACCCTCGACGGCCAGGGTCGAAAGATGTCCAAGTCGCTCGGCAACGTCATCGACCCCAATAAGGTCTGCGACGAGATGGGCGCCGACATCATCCGTCTGTGGGTTGCATCTGTCGATACCAGCTCCGACGTGTCCATCGACCACGAGATTCTTGCTCGTACGTCCGATGCCTACCGTCGTTTCCGCAACACGCTGCGCTTCCTGCTCTCCGAGCTCGAGGGTCAGTTTGAGCCCGAGACCGACGGCGTCGCCTTTGCCGACCTGCTGCCGCTCGACAAGCTCATGGTTGCCCGTCTGACCCAGGTTCAGGCCGAGGTCGACGATGCCTACGCCAGCTACGAGTTCCCGCGCGCCTACCGTGCGCTCTACGACTTCGTGGTTACCGAGCTCTCCAACGTGTATCTCGACGCCCTGAAGGACCGTCTGTACTGCGACAAGCCCGGCTCGCTCGAGCGCCGCAGCGCCCAGACCGTGCTGGCCGAGCTCTTCTCGATGCTCATGCGCGACCTTCAGCCGATCCTGTCCTACACGGTCGACGAGGCCATGGCCTATGCGCCCGCCGGCTGCGTCGATCACCAGAAGTACGCCGCGCTGCTCGATTGGTACAAGTCGCCCATCACGTTCGACGAGGCCAATGAGTTTGAGGGCGTGCTCGAGGCTTCACTCGAGCTCCGTAGCGCCGTGACCAAGGCCCTTGAGGATGCCCGCTCCGCCGGCACCTTCACTAAGAGCCAGCAGGTCCGCGTCAAGGCGGTCGTTCCCGCCGAGATGTACGCGCTGCTGACCGGTGATAAGGCCGTCGACCTGGCCGAGTTCTACATCGTCTCCGATGTAGAACTGACCCAGGGCGAGGAGCTCTCCGTTGCCATCGAGGCAGCCGAGGGCGAGTGCTGCGACCGTTGCTGGAACTACCGCACCACCGTCGGCGAGTACAACGGCCACGCGCATATTTGCAAGCGCTGCGCCGACGCTTTGTAGGTTACGGCGTTCGTAGAACACCGTAACCTA
>DBFMRS010000044.1:0-5220 GCA_048387515.1 Collinsella sp. | reverse complement strand
GGTCGGACTCGACGCCCTCGAACAGCTTGACCTCGAAGCCGCCTTCCTTAAGGTCGTTCTCGACGTCCTGCAGGAACCCGCCGCGGCGCATAGAGCTGCCGCCAGAAACGATGATGGCCTTCTTGCCCTTGAGGTTCTTCACCTCGTGGCGAGCGCCCTCACCAAAGTACAGATCGCGAGGATTGGTAAAACGTCCCATACTGTGCCTCCTAAACAAGCCCCTCTTAGACTTGCGTATATAACGGAGCACCCAATTGGCTCCGTTAGGACCGGTTTGCGCGTTGCCGGCGATGACAATGCGCGATGTCTAAACGTCTCAACGCTCAGATAAACACTATTTTACCGTTCTGGTTGGTCAGTTATTCACCTAAAGCCGCCAATGATGAAACGTTTTTTCTATCCCTGAAGACCCTTGTGCGGCATTCATACTCCCAAGCTGGGCAAACGTTTTATCAAGGTTGACTACATATCCCGGGCAGGACGGTGCCCCTCCAAAATATGCACCGTTCGCCGCCAAAAATCGACCGTTTGCGGCACCGTGATACCACTCGGCTGTCCATGGTGCCGACATTTGTGCGACATCCGACTTCGTGGTGCAAAGGTGCAAGTCCAAGTGCGGCACCCCCGGTGTGCCACATGCGGGTAAACTAGAACCTTATATAGAAACATCTGAACCCTAACCGCAGCAAAGGAGGCCCCATGGCATTCGATCCCATTCAAGAGGATTGCCATCGCCTCGTTCTTGAGGCCTTGCGCCGCGACAATATCCCGCTCACCGACGGTGCCGCCGTAGAGCGTCTGATGGAACAATTCACCCGCAACCCCGCACCGCTCATCGTGCACGACCGCGACCGCGCCGGGCACCTCATTGCCAAGGTGGTCGAGGCTGTCGACTACCGCATTCCCTTTATCCCTGACGATACCCAGGCAGAGCAAGAAGAGGCAGCTGCCGAGAACATGCTCCGCGAGGCGGCCGCACTCGATCCGGCCAACTGGGACGCTCAGCGCATGCTGACGGCACTCACCGCCGAATCCAACGAGGAATACGTGCAGTATCTGGTGTCCAAGTGCGACGAGGTGGAGCACGATCTGGCGCTCAAGATCGCCTCGGCGCAGGACCCCTACGAGCGCGAGGCCGCTGGCGACCTTATGCGCCGCCCCTACCTGCGCTGGCTTGCCGCCTTGGCATCGCGCGCGCTCATTAGCGGACGCTACCGCATGTCGCTCGAAGCCGCGAATCGCAGCTTGGACTTTGCGCCCAACGATCCGGCCGGTGTCCGCCACACCGCGATGCTCGCCATGGCAAAGCTCGAATACTCTGCCGAGGAGCTCAAGCGTTTTCGCTCTGCCCACTCTGTACCCTATCTCGCGAATACCCCGCTGCGCCGCCGCCCCAAAGATGCGGAGCGCGACTTGGACCCGTGGACGCTCATCGCACTGATGAGCGCAGCCTGGCGCGAGCTGGACTACGAGGGCGCCGAGCACTACTTGTGCATCCTCGCACGCTCGTGCCCGCACGCAGCCGAGGCGCTCTACTTCCAAACCGAGTTTCCCGATGGCGTCTATGCCCGCGTCAACGTGGGTGTGGGCTCCACCGACGAACTTGTCCTTGCGCTGTCCGAGGCGACGCCGGTGCTGCAGGAGGGCCTGGGCGCCCCCGACAACGCCAGCTTTGCCGCCTGGGTCGCCACCAACGACATCGTGCGTTCCCAGATCGACGAGCGCATCCTGCGCGCGGCCGAGCAGGGTTTGCCGTTTAAGGGAGGAGACCTCTAATGGATCCGAGCGTCTACATCCCCGCCTACCTGGAGCGCGCCTACCTTGCGTCGCACCCCGAACTCACCGATGCAGCACGCGAGCTTGTCCATAACGACGTGAGCGTCAACCCTCATAAGTATGCGCAGTCCGAGCATGCCCAGGCGCTGCTGTCCTATGCCGGCGTTCATCGCCACCTGCTCGACGAGCTCCATCGCATCGAGGATATGGGCAGCGACGAGGAGTTTGAGCAGACGCGCAACCGCCTGTTCGACGATATGCGTGATGAGCTGCTCAAGATCGTCCGCATCGATGCGCATGTCCTCGATGCCCAGCTGCTCGCCATCATTTTGGCGGACACGCCCGTCGACGCCTGCCTGGGCGATCTGATGAAGCTCGAGGCGACCACGGCCGATTACCTGCAGCAAAGCGTGCCCGGGTTCGACATGGAAGCCCCGCACTACTGGGCCAATAATGTTTTGGCCGATGGTGTCACCGCAGCAGACCTTACCGTGAGCGAGCCGGCTCTTATCGGGTGGCTTCACACGCTCGAGGCCATCTCGCAGCTGTGCATGGCGAGCGCCCGCTACCGTGCTGCCGCCAACTACGCCCGCCGCGTCCTTAAGGCAGAAGGCTATCCCACCCGAGCCGCAGGCACCGTGTTGCTCGCCCTCGCTCGTCTGGAAGACGAGGACGGCTTTTTTGCCCTAGCCCACCAGCTCGAGGAAGAGATCGGGGCAGACGCACTCGAGAACTCTCCTTGGTATCTGCTCGCCCGCACGATTCTGCTGTTCAAAACAAACAAGATGCGCCCGGCGACACGCGCGCTGCGTGAGTTTGCCAACCGTTGCGAGGGCGGCGCGTTCTTCTTGCTGAACCCCATGTACCAGACACCGTACCTTCCCTGCCGACCCGAGCCACGCGATCCCTGGGATCTTTCGCATCAGGCCGTTTGGGAAGCGGACGGTATTATCTCGGACACTCCCGACTTTGCTCCCTGGGCCAATGCCTGCGAAGACGTGTCGCAGCTTGCCCAGGAGTTTGCGCGCCGCTACGGTTTTTAGTGACGCACTCGACCCGACCATGTCGTTTACGTTAGGAACGGTTTCATGAACCTCCGCTCATCTCTTGCCTGCACCTCGAGCGATATCGCTCGCTGGGGGCTGCGCTCCGTCCTTAAGCGCCAGGGCGGCGTACTCCCCGGCCGCATCGCCATGAAGATCGACCCCGAGCTGCTGAGCGACCTCGCCGGCCTTGTCGACCGCAGCGTGGTGATCACCGGCACCAACGGCAAGACCACCACCTCCAACCTCATCGCCGACGCCGTTGCCGCCAGCGGCGCTACCGTGGTGTGCAACCGTGCCGGCAACAATATGGAGCCCGGTGTGGTGGGTGCTCTGCTCGAGGCCCGCGGCGGCCTTAAGCACACTGACAGCGGCAAGCGCGTGGGCGTTTTTGAATGCGATGAGCTCTACACCGTGCGCGTCCTGCCCAAGCTCAAGCCGACGTACTTTGTGCTGCTCAACCTGTTCCGCGACCAGCTAGACCGCTACGGCGAGATCGACCACACCCAGGAGGTCATCGCCCACGCGTTGGAGCTTTCGCCGGCAACGACGCTCATCTACAACGCCGACGACCCGTTGTGTGCCTCGATTGCCGCGCGCGTTCCCAACGCGAGCATTGCCTTTGGCATCGACGGCGCCACCGACACCGAGTCTGACCGCATTAGCGACTCGCGCTTTTGCTCGCAGTGCAACGCGCCGCTGGAGTATGACTACGTGCAATACGGCCAGCTCGGCGCCTACCATTGCCCCTCGTGCGGCTGGGCCCGCCCTGTGCTTGTCCGTCGCGTGACGGGCGTGGAGCTCGGCTGCGACGGCTACGACTTTGACCTGGTCTTTGGATCTGCGCCCGACGCGGCTGCCGCACACATCGCCACACGCTACAACGGCCTGTACATGGTCTACAACGTTGCCGCCGCCTTCTTTGCCGCGCACGAGTTGGGCGTGGATACGGCGCTTCTACAGCCTACGCTCGATGCCTACGTCCCCGCCGGCGGACGTATGGGGCGCTGGGATATCGCCGGCCGCACCGTCGAGGCCAACCTGGCTAAGAATCCCGTAGGCTTCGATCGACAAATCCAGTCCATCAAGACGGCAGGCGGCAGACTCTGCGCTTTCTTCCTCAACGACAACGATGCCGACGGCCACGATGTATCGTGGATCTACGACGTCGACTTTGAGCGCATCGCCGACACGCCGGGTCTTGTCGCCTTTGCCGGAGGCACGCGCGCGCACGACATGCAGGTGCGCCTCAAGTACGCCGGCATCGATGCCGCGATTATCTCGGACGTCGCGCAGGCAATTGGCGCCGTGGCAGACGAGGCCGCCGATGACACCTTCTACGCCGTCGCCAACTACACGGCCTTCCCGCCGCTGGTCAAGGAACTCGACGGACTGAAGGGCGCCACTGCCGACGCTGTTGCCGGGCGCGCCGTAGCCCGTGCCGACGGCAGCGCTCTTCCTGTCGGCATCGCGCCAGTCGAGCTTTCGCGCCCGCTGCGCATCGTCTACCTGTATCCCGATGCCCTTAACCTCTATGGCGACGGCGGCAATGTTATCGCGCTCGAGCGCCGTTGCTCCTGGCGTGGCATTCCCGCGCGTGTAGACGAGGTCCGTATGGGCGAAACGCTTGATTTGACGGACGCCGATATCGTCATGATGGGTGGCGGCTCCGACCGCGACCAGCTAGCCGTGGCACACGAGCTGCTCGCCCAAAAAGACAAGGTAGCGGCCTATGTTGAGGATGGCGGCTCGCTGCTTGCCATCTGTGGCAGCTATCAGCTGCTCGGCCGTTCGTACTATATGGGCGAGAATCGCATCGAGGGCCTGGGCGTCATTGCCGCCGAAACCGTACGCGGCTCCGACCGCCTGATCGGCAACGTAGCCGTCAAAACCGATCTGGCACCCGAGCCCTTTGTGGGATTCGAGAACCACGGTGGCCGCACGCTTTTGGACGCCGAGGCCACGCCGCTCGGAACGTCCGTCGTCACGGGCACCGGCAACAACGGCGACGATGGCTTTGAGGGTCTCATCTACAAGGGCGTCATCGGCACGTACCTGCACGGACCGGCACTGCCCAAGAACCCCGAACTCGCCGACTGGCTGATCGCGCACGCCCTCGAGCGCCGCGGCGATGCGCAGGCCACGGCCCTGCTGCCGCTCAAAACCCTCGACGACACCTACGAGCACGCCGCCCACGACGCCGCCATGAAGCTCCTCCCCTAGCACCTCACCACCACAAAGGGGACAGGCACCTTTGTGGTGGTTGATTTCCGATCTCAGCCGAACACATTGAGCAAATGGGCCATTCCCGCAGTTAGCTGAACGCCCCCCGCGGCCCCTCCTGGGGTCCGGGGGCGCCGTTTTCCCAGTTGATGGAACGGTGGAGATGTGTTTCGATAGG
>DBFMRS010000043.1:0-4569 GCA_048387515.1 Collinsella sp. | reverse complement strand
TGAGGCAAGCTCGAGCTCGGCATACTTGATGACATGCTCGCGGTTGAGTTTTTCGTTGGAGCGCGCCTTCTCGACGGTAAATTTGCCGGCCTGCTCGTCATAGGAGCTATTGGCCTCGAACGTGCCCGAACGGCCCTCGTTAAACTCGTTGATGGCGGCGCCCAGATCCTCCTCAAACTTCTTTTGGTCAAAGGTGTCGGAGAGCATGGACAGGTCGACGTCTTGATCAAGATCGACTTCGTTAGAGGTAGCGGTAGTTTTGGTCTTGCCGCTTAAGGATTCCACAAGGCGGACCGGCCATACAAAGGCCTCGTTGTGGCTGATGATCTCTTTTGCGGCAGCCTCTCCGTCGACGATGGGCTCATCGGACTCGGGCTGATAGGTCCAGCTAAAGTCATCGCCTGTCACGGTGAGCTTATAGTGCTTCCATGCCGAGTTGACCTTGGTGGCGGCAGACGAAGCGTTGGAGAACGAGACGTCGACGCCGGCGATGGTGGTGTTGGGGTAGGCTACCTGCGAAAATGCTACGACGCCTACGATATAGATAATGACGATTAGACTCAGGACGACAAAGAGCGTCGTCTTTTTGCCCGACTTATTGTTGCCGGCGGGTTTGCGCGCGGGGCCACGATCGCCTCGAGCGTGCGTGGGGGGCTGCTTGGGCGCATTGCCGTTTGCCTGGCGCTGCTGACGTTGTTGACGCTGCTGTCGCTGTTGGTTCGGGCGTTGGGAAGCGTTTGCCGCACCACGCTGCTGACCGTGGCTCGGCGCGATAGGACGCGGCGACTGAACGCCGCCGGCGTGCCTGCTCGGCTGCTGCGGATCGGGAATCAGTTGAGTTCGATCGTTTTGCGACATCGTATGCATATCCTTCGATTTTCGCCTTGCGGTTCATCGTGTTTTTACTGGGCTTGCATTATAGCGATTGCCCTGCTGTTTGTGGTACGGAAACGGTGGCATTCAAAAGAGGTGGGACATTTGTCCCACCTCTGAGTCGTTCTTTGTCGCTATCCGCACACACCGCATTTTGCACAGGCCGAAAGTGCGGCCGGAGCCTGCGCGATGCCGCCCTTTGCCGTCTCGCGCAGCGTGGCCGGCAACGCGTGACCCACCGAGAGCATGACATGTGCCATCTGGTCAAACGGCACCAAGCTCTTAATGCCTGCGAGGGCGAGTTGTGCAGAGCTAAAGGCCGCTGCCACGCCGATGGCGTTGCGGTTTTGGCAGGGCACCTCCACGAGGCCACCGACGGGGTCGCAAACGAGACCCAGCAGGTTACTTAGCGCGATGGAACTGGCGTCGAGCGCCTGCTCGGGCGTGCCGCCGAGCATCTGCACCAGCGCGGCGCCTGCCATGGCGGCGGCGCTTCCCACCTCGGCCTGGCAGCCGCCCTCGGCGCCGGCAACGCAGGCGCTTGTGGTGAGGTTGAGGCCGATGGCGGCTGCGCAGTAGAGCGCGTCCATGACCTGCTCGTCGTCGAGCTGCAGGCGATCGGCGAGCGCCAGCACGCAGCCGGGCACAACACCCGCGGAGCCGGCCGTGGGGGCGGCGACGATCACGCCCATCGTGGCGGAGCGCTCGAGCACGGCCATGGCGCGAGCCACGGCGTCGGTCTGAACGGGGCCCATCAGGCTTGCACTCAAATCGTTGCGGCCGGTGGCTTCGACGAGCTTGGCCTCGCCGCCGATTAGCCCACCGAGCGAGCGCTGCGGATTGGCGAGGGGGGCCGTGGTCTCCTCGCGCATGACGTCGAGCACGCGGCGCATGGCGGCGACGGCGTGGGCCTCGCCGGTCAGACGCGCCTCACGAACGGCCATGACGGCGCCGATGCTGAGCCCCATTTCCTCGCACGCATCGAGCAGCTGCTCGCCGTCGTCGAAGATTTCCTTGGCCGAGACGCCGGGAGAGAGCGACGAGGCAGAACCGGGGAGCTCGATAAACGTTGCGTAATCGACATTGTCGAGCTTGCGCAGCATGGGGACGACGGTGTCGTCGGGCGCGCCGTCGGTCTCAAAGACGGAGTAGGCCTGGCCGCCCACTTCGGTGCGGTAGGTGCGGCAGAAGGCGATGTTTACATGGGCGTAGGCGAGCAGGTTGGTGAGCGCGGCGAGTACACCGGGGACGTCCTTGTGCGCCACGAAGAGCGTGGAATACATGCCCGAGATGTCGACGCCGACGCCGTTAATGCGGCTGATGCGCATCTTGCCGCCGCCCAGGCTCTCGCCGCGGACCTGTGCCGTGGCGCCCGTGTCGTCGACCATGTCAATGTCGACGGTGTTGGGGTGGATGGACGCGTCGTCGCCCTTGATGTCAAAGTGATATTCGAGGCCCTGCTCGCGTGCGAGGTCGAAGGCCTGCTTGATGTTCTCGTCATCGGTGTCGAGGCCCAGTATGCCCGCGACGAGCGCACGGTCGGTGCCGTGGCCGCGGTAGGTGTGGGCGAAGGAGTTCCACAGGCCAAAGGTGACCTTGGTGATGCGACCTTCCAACAGGCTGGCGGCAACTTGGGCGCAGCGCAGGGCGCCGGCGGTGTGCGATGAGCTGGGGCCGACCATGACGGGGCCCAAGATCTCGAATGCCGAGGTCGTAGCTAGTGTTTGCGGCTTGCCTGCCATATGCGCTCCTGTTCTATCCCGTCGTCCCGAGGGGGGGCATACTCTGTTCCGCCGTTCCGAGTGCTTTAGTATTTGGTCGCCTGCTCGGACAGTCCTGCTCGCACGGAGGCCACATTAAGTGGCCTCCGGCTCGTGCGGAACTCGCGACCGACCAAATACTAAAGCCCTCGGAACTTAGGATACATGGTTGGAGTCGCTCTGCTGCAAAATTCATTGGCTGGTGACCTATTCCGTGCCCCGTGTTGACTCATCTTCGCCACCGGATTAATAAAAAAGAAGTACCGGTTGGGGCCGGTACTTCTTTTGGAAGTGCGTATGTTGTTGCGAGCTTAGCGGTTTGCAATTACAGGTCGCAGGCTGCTTTGAGTTCTTCGACTCGATCGGTTTTCTCCCAGGTGAAGTCGGCGTCTTCGCGGCCGAAGTGACCGTAGGCTGCCGTCTTTTCGTAGATGGGGCGACGCAGGTCTAAGTCGCGGATGATTGCGCCCGGACGTAGGTCGAAGGTCTTCTCTACGGCTTCAACGATCTTGTCCTCGGCAACATGTGCGGTACCGAAGGTGTCGACCATGATTGAGAGGGGCTTGGAAACGCCGATGGCGTAGGCAAGCTCGACTTCGCAGCGGTCGGCCAGACCGGCGGCGACCACGTTCTTGGCTACCCAGCGCGCGGCATACGCGGCGGAGCGGTCGACCTTGGTGCAGTCCTTGCCGCTAAAGGCACCGCCGCCGTGACGGCCATAGCCGCCGTAGGTATCAACGATGATCTTGCGGCCGGTCAGGCCCGTGTCGCCCATGGGGCCGCCCACGACAAAGCGACCGGTGGGGTTCACGTAGATGTCCGCGTTGTCCCACGGCATGTTCTCGGCGGCCATGACCGGGGTGATGACGTGCTCGATGAGGTCGGCCTTGATCTTGCCCATGTCCTCGATCTCGGCGGCGTGCTGCGTGGAGATGACGATGGTCGTGACCTCGACGGGCTTGCCTTCCTCGTAGCGCACGGTGACCTGGGTCTTGCCGTCGGGACGCAGATAGGCGAGGGTACCGTCGTGACGCACGGCGGCCAGGCGCTCGGCCAGGCGGCTTGCCAGGTAGTGTGGCATGGGCATGAGGGTCTTGGTCTCGTTGGAGGCATAACCGAACATCATGCCCTGGTCGCCGGCACCGATCAGGTCGATCGGGTCTGTGGTAGCGCCGGTCTGGGTCTCGAAGGACTCGTCAACGCCCTGGGCGATATCGGGCGACTGCTCGTGGATGAGGCTCATAACGCCGCAGGTATCGCAGTCAAAACCGAATTTGGCGCGGTTGTAGCCAATGCGGCGGATAACGCCGCGGGCGATTTCCTGTACGTCGACATAGGCCTGGGTGCGAATTTCGCCGGCGACGATGACGGTGCCGGTGGTCACGAGGGTCTCGCAGGCGCAGCGGACGTTCTCCACGTTGGCAGGCACGCCGTTGGGGGCGATGTAACCCTGCTCCTGGAGCTCTATTTCTTTGGCGAGGATTGCGTCGAGGACGGCGTCGCTGATCTGGTCAGCGATCTTATCGGGATGACCTTCGGTCACCGACTCCGACGTAAAAACAAAGGACCCGTGTTGGGGCGGGATGGAACGAAGTTCTTCTGACATGATTGTCCTTTCAAAAACGTGTCCCGGCGACCGTTACCATTCCGCCGGGCTCTCTATGCAAGGGCACATCATAGCGCGTAAATCAAACATTCACACCCTTTCCGCACCTATTCATTGGGGACAGACTTAAATGACCAGCCTTACCTAAGTGCCGACAGGTTGCCCAAAGAATGGTCATTTAAGTCTGTCTGGTTGATTTCCGATCTCAGCCGAACACATTGAGCAAATGGGCCATTCCCGCAGTTAGCTGAACGCCCCCCGCGGCCCCTCCTGGGGTCCGGGGGCGCCGTTTTCCCAGTTGATGGAACGGTGGAGATGTGTTTCGATAGG
>DBFMRS010000042.1:0-6391 GCA_048387515.1 Collinsella sp. | reverse complement strand
TACCGACAATCCGGACCTGTTCATCTCGGTGGACGTGCCGGTCGTCGAGCGTCTGAACAACTCAGCCGAGGTGCTCCGCCGCTCGTCGCATGTGGTGTGCTTCGATCACCATCCGGCGCGCGAGGAATTTGCCGAGCTGAGCCTGAGGTGCGTCGGCGCCGCAGCCTGCGCCATGATCATCGACCGCTTTTTGGACAATTGCGGCATTGTCGCACGTGATGGCGTTGCGACCTGCCTGCTGTGTGGCTTGGTTACCGATACCGGCCGTTTTCAGTATCAAAACGCCGATGCTGCTGCGTTCCATGCCGCCTCGCGCCTGGTCGCGCACGGTGCCGATCCGGCGCGTGTTGCGCTCGAGGTCTACCAGAGCATGCGCGTGGAGTTCTTGCATCTCAAGTCCATCGTTATGGGCCGCATCAAAACAGTGGCGCACGGTCGCGTGGCATATAGTTATGCGTACCAGAGCGACCTCGAGGCCTGCGGCGTCACTTCGGATGAGTGCGACGGCCTGGTCGATGTGGTGCGTTCGGTTATGGGCGTGGAGGTCTGCCTGTTTCTGAAGGGCATTGAGGGCGATACCAAGGTACGCGGCAACCTGCGCTCCAAGGGTGACCTCGATGTGTCCGAGATCGCTGCCAACTTTGGCGGTGGCGGGCATCATGCCGCCGCCGGCTTTTCCAACAACGGAACGATTCGCGAGACGCTCGCCGTGGCACTTCCCATGCTGGCCGAGCTGGTAGGGGAGGATCCCGCTTCGGTGACCGTCGAGCTCTAACATTTTGGATGGTACATGGCTCGTCGTACGCCTTCTCAACTGAATATGCTGCTCGCCGTCGATAAGCCGGTGGGCTGCACGTCCCACGATGTGGTCTCGCAATGCCGACGCGCCCTCCATGAGCGGCGCGTCGGCCATGCCGGCACGCTCGACCCCATGGCATCCGGCGTCATGGTGGTGGGCGTGGGCCAGGCTACTCGTCTGCTGGGCATGCTAACCCTCGATACCAAAAGCTATGTCGCCGACATCTCGTTTGGTGCCGAGACCAATACCGATGATGCGGAGGGCGAGGCGGTTCGCACAGTGGCTGTTGCCAACGAGCTCCGCGATCCTGCCTATGCCCGTGAGCACTTGGCCGCTATGCTGGGCCCGCAGATGCAGGTGCCGCCGGCGTTTTCGGCTATCTCGGTCAATGGCGTTCGCGCCTACAAGTCTGCTCGCGAGGGCAATGCGGTGGACCTACCTCCGCGCCCCGTCGAGGTCTATGCCGCCGACCTGATCGCCGTGGGCGGCGAAGGTGATATGTGTGTGTGGACCGTGGCGTTCTCGGTGAGCAAGGGCACCTATATCCGAGCGCTCGCTCGTGATTTGGGTCGTGCGTGCGATAGTGCCGCACACATTTCCGCGCTACGCCGGACGGCATCCGGCGTGGTTTCCATTGGAGTCTGCCATGCGGTGGAGGAACTTTCTCCCGAGTCTGCGACTGGCTTTGCTTTGGACCCCATCGCGGCCCTGGGCTCCACGCGTGTCGACTTGCCGGGCAACCTTGCCGATGACCTGCTCTGCGGCAGGCGCATTCCCGTTGACCGCGCGCTTGTCGACTTCGATGCTTCGAAGGCGCCGTTTGCGCTGGTGCTCGATGGTGGGCTCAAGGCGCTTGCCCGCATTGAGGACGGTCGCTTTGTGATGGAACACGTGTTTCCGCAGGCAATCGGCGGTGTTCGATGATGTTGTCCGCTCGTGACCTCGCGCGAGTCTTTTTCGCGGGCGAGTCGGACGAGGCTCGCATCGTTACTGCCGATACGTTTGATGAGTGCGGGCACTTGGGTGCCGCATCGATTGCCATCGGCGTGTTCGATGGCGTTCACCGTGGACACCAGGAACTTATCGAAGCGCTTGTCCGTGATGCCCGTGCCCATGGCTGCAAGGCGGTCGTAGTTACCTTCGATCCCGACCCGGACGTCGTGGTGAGCCCTTCGCCCGCCCAAAAATTGATGACGACGGCCGACCGTCTGCATGCCCTGGCTCAAACCGGGGTCGATGCGGTGGTGGCCGTTCCCTTTACGCCTGAGGTTGCGGCGCTTGACCATGTTGATTTTCTCTCGCTGGTGTCGCGTCTGGTCGACATTCGATCGATTCGCGTTGGCAGTGACTTTAGGCTGGGTCGTGGTGGTGCTTCTGGTGTTGCCGAGATGCGCGCCTGGGGTTCCGAGCACGGCGTTGACGTGTATGGTCACGACCTGCTTTGCGAGGGCGGTGAGGCCATTTGCGCCACGCGCATTCGTCATGAGCTGGGACAGGGCCATGTGGAGCTTGCTGCTGAGTTGCTCGGTCGTCCGTATATGGTGCGTGGCGGTGTAATTCGCGGCCGTCACGAGGGTTCTGGCATGGGCTTTCCCACGGCAAACCTGCAGGTTCCCGACGGCATTCAGGTGCCTGCCGATGGCGTGTATGAGGGTCTGGTGCTGGTCGATGACACCGCGTGGCCCGCTGCCGTGAACGTCGGACTGCCGCCGACGTATGCCGACGATGCCGCTTCGGCGCATCTCGAGGCTAATTTAATTGGTTATACGGGCGACCTGTACGGCGCTTCCGTTTCGCTGGCGTTTACGCGCTGGCTGCGTCCGTCGCGCGTGTTCGATTCGCTGGATGAGTTGATCGCGACCGTCGAGGGTAATATCGGAGATATTCGTCACAACTTGGGCGAGCAGGGGGTGAGCATCCGTGATTAGCGATGAGGAAAAAGACCAGGTACGCGCTGCGTCCGACCTAGTCGCCATCGTGCAGGAAACGGTTGAGCTCAAGCCCCGCGGCCATGAGTTTTGGGGCTGCTGCCCTTTTCATGGCGAAAAGACGCCGTCTTTCCACATTATTCCCGCCACGCAGGTGTGGCATTGCTTTGGCTGCGGCGAGGGTGGCGACGTCTTCACCTATATCATGAAGCGCGAGAACCTGAGCTTTCCCGAATCAATCCGTTATTTGGCCGATCGCGCAGGTATTGAGCTGCATGACACCGGAGATCGCCGCGAGCGCGGCACCAAACGTGCCCGCATCTACGATCTGTGCGCCGAGACCGCCCAGTTCTACCACACCATGCTCATGCGCGGTAAGGACGGCCGTCCGCGCGAGTACTTTGCCAGCCGCGGCATGGGCGGCGACGTCTGCCGCCGCTACTGCCTGGGCTTTGCACCGGGCCGTAACGCGCTGGTGTCGCACCTGTCCCAGGCGGGTTTTACCCCGCAGGAGATGATCGACGCCAACGTTGCCGTGAGTCGCGGGCGCGGGCAGCTTGCCGACCGCTTTTACGACCGCGTGATGTTCCCCATCTTTGACGAGCAGGGTCACAACATTGCCTTTGGCGGTCGCATTATGGGCGACGGCCAGCCTAAGTATCTCAACACCGCCGAGACGAGCGTGTTTCATAAAAAGCGAAACCTCTACGGCTTTAATTGGGCCAAGGAGTTTATCGTCGCGCAGGATACCGCCATCGTGGTAGAGGGCTATACCGATTGCATCGCCTGCTGGGAGGCGGGGATTAAAAACGTTGTCGCCACGCTGGGCACCGCCCTCACGGAGCATCACGTCAAGACGCTCACTCGCTTTGCCAAGCGCATCGTGTATATGTTCGACGGCGATGCAGCGGGCCAGAAGGCCGCCCGTCGCGCGATTCAGTTTATCGAGCAGGATTCCATGGACCTGCGCTGCGTGGTGCTCCCCGACGGCAACGACCCCATGGAGTTCATCACCGCACATGGTGGCGAGGCACTGCAGACGCGCATCGACGCTGCCGAGCCGCTTATGGACTTTGTCTACCGTTCGCTGCAGGAGTCGAGTGACATCACCACGCCGGGCGGTCGCGCTAAGGCGCTGGAAGATGCGCTGACGCTTATCTATCCGTTGCGCAACAGCTATATGATCGACACGTACTTTATCCAGATTGCCGATCTGCTGGGTTTGGATCTGGAGACGGTGCGCGCGAGCTCGGGTCGTGTGTTTCGCGATGTCGCCAAGCGCGAGGATGCGGAACGACGTCGTGAGCAGAACTATGAGCGCCAGCGGGCACAGACTGAGCGGTCCGGTAGCGCGGGCGGTCGGGCGTCGGGTTCTCGCGATGCCGGTCGCGGTGCTTGGGCATCGGGCGCGACGCCGCCGGTGTCCGCGCCGGTCGAAGAAGAGCCGTACGACTACGTCCCGCTCGATGCCTACGGCGCCGCGCCCGTGGAGGTCGTCGACGACCTGCCGCCGATCGATGTGCCTGATGGTATGGGCGCTGTGCCTGTGGCTGACGGTTCGGGCGCACCGGCTGCGGCGGCGCCGATGGTTCTTACCGATCTTGAACGCAAGTCCTTGGCAGGGGAGCGCGAGCTGTTGACGATGCTCACGAGCTACCCCGACCTGTTCCGCACGTATGCCGACCGCATCTGCTCCATCGAGTGGGTTGACCCGCGTCACGAGTCCATTGCATGGGCCGTTCTGGCAACGCCGCCGGGAACCGATCCTGCAGCCTGCATGGATGCGGCGCGCTCAGTGTGTCCCGATGCGGCAACGCTTGTGAGTGCCGGGCGCATCTCCGCGACGAGCAAGCACCCCACCGAGACGAACATCGTGTTTATGCTTGATACGCTTGAGCTCTACACCATCAAGCGTCGCATGCGTGCCGCACAGGCCAAGCTGCGCCAGGACCGTTCACTCGATGATGAGGCCCGTCGCGCGCTAACCATGCAGGCCGCGCAGGATTCGCAGCGTCAGCGCGAACTGCAAAAGTCAATCGGCGGCGTGGCGGACCCGTTCCGTTTGATTGGCCTGGAGGCCGCAGGCACCGAACAAGCCTAGATGTTGTGGTCAACCAGCGTATTCTCGCCTATATCCAGCCCTCTTTTTGGGTATAGACGTCAATGTGTGTGCTAAAGTATTGAGTCCTGTGGACTATGAAGGGAGAATCTGTGCCAAAAAAGACTGAGAGCACGGGTACTGGGCTGGAATCCTACGTTGCAAAGCTCATGGGCAACGGCTCAAACAGGACTTCGGTAACCGAGGACGAGATTCAGGTCGCCCTGAAGGATATCGATGTTTCTGACGAGCAGCTCACCGCGGTGTATTCCGCGCTGCGCAACAGCGGCATCCAGATTATCTCCGCGAGCGGTAACGACGACGCCCCCATGGACGTCGACGATGACGATAACGATACCGATACCGACGATTTCGATGACGACGACGAGCACGATTCCGGCTCGCTCGACGATCACGAGCTCAAGATGGCCCGTCAGGCCGACGCCGAGATGGGTTCTTCCAAGAGCAAGAAGAAGCGCACCGTGCGCACGTCCCGTTCACGCTCCCGCGTGCGCGGCATCGATGCCTCCACGGTGATGCTGACCGGCGACCCGGTCCGTATGTACCTCAAGGAGATCGGCAAGGTCGACCTGCTGACCGCCTCCGAAGAGGTCGATCTGGCCATGAAGATTGAGGCCGGTCTTGAGGCCACCGAGAAGCTCGAGGCTGCCGAGGCAGGCGAGCTCGAGCTCACGCGTACCGAAATGCGTCGTCTTACGCGCATTGAGAACGTGGGTCTCGAAGCCAAGCAGGCACTCATCAGCGCAAACCTGCGTCTGGTCGTCTCCATCGCCAAGCGCTATGTCGGTCGCGGCATGCTGTTCCTGGACCTTATTCAGGAGGGCAACCTCGGTCTGATCCGCGCCGTCGAGAAGTTCGACTACCAGAAGGGCTTTAAGTTCTCCACGTACGCCACGTGGTGGATCCGTCAGGCCATTACGCGCGCTATCGCCGACCAGGCCCGTACCATCCGTATTCCCGTGCACATGGTCGAGACCATCAACAAGCTCGTCCGTGTGCAGCGCCAGCTCCTTCAGGACCTGGGTCGCGACCCGACCCCCGAGGAGATCGGTGCCGAGATGGACATGAGCGCCGACCGCGTTCGCGAGATCCAGAAGATCTCGCAGGAGCCCGTGTCGCTCGAGACCCCCATCGGCGAGGAAGAGGATTCCCAGCTGGGCGATTTCATCGAGGACTCCCAGGCTATCGTTCCGCCCGATGCGGCCAGCTTCTCCATGCTGCAGGAGCAGCTCACCCAGGTGCTCGATTCGCTTGCCGATCGTGAGCGCAAGGTTATCGAGCTGCGCTTTGGCCTTGTCGACGGACATCCCCGTACGCTCGAGGAGGTCGGCCGCGAGTTTGGCGTCACGCGCGAGCGCATCCGCCAGATCGAGTCCAAGACTCTGGCCAAGCTTCGCCACCCGAGCCGCTCGAGCAAGCTCAAGGACTATATCGAAAGCTAGTCAAGCAAGAGGCGCCCTCAAGCACATCCGCTTGAGGGCGCTTTCATGTAGTCGTTGGGGACGTTCTTGAATGACTGGTCGTTTAAGAACGTCCCCAATGACT
>DBFMRS010000041.1:0-26799 GCA_048387515.1 Collinsella sp. | reverse complement strand
GTCTCACCGTTGAGCTTTTCGTCAACGACTTCCTTATGGCGATCTTCTTTTTGCTGGTGGGCATCGAGCTTAAGTACGAGATGACGGTCGGTGAGCTCAAGAATCCGCGTCAGGCCATGCTTCCCATGCTGGCGGCCGTGGGCGGCGTCGTCGTTCCCGCCTGCATCTACCTGATCTTTAACCATGCCGGCGCCCGCAACGGTTGGGCCATCCCCATGGCAACCGATATTGCCTTTGCGCTGGGCGTGCTGTCGCTTTTGGGCAATCGCGTGCCCAACGGCGTGCGCGTGTTCTTCTCGACGCTCGCCATCGCCGACGACCTCATTTCCATCGCCGCCATCGCCATCTTCTACGGTCAGAGCCCCAATCCGTTTTGGTTGGGCGCCGCCGCGCTTGTGACCTGCGCGCTCGTGTGGCTCAACAAGACGCAGCATTACCGCCTTGCCCCGTATTCGGTACTGGGCCTGCTGTTGTGGTTCTGCATGTTCAAGAGCGGCGTGCACGCTACGCTTGCCGGCGTCATCCTGGCCTTCACCATCCCGGCCAAGTGCGGCGTCAAGCTCGATAGCCTCACCGATTGGTTGGGCGAGTGCCTGCCGCTGCTCGACGACCGCTACGACGACGAGGCGCACATCTTGGGCCAGCATGACTTTACCGTTTCGACCACCAAGGTCGAGCGCGTCATGCACCGCGTGACCCCGCCGCTCATCCGCATGGAGCGTCTGATCTCCACGCCGGTTAACTTTGTGATCCTGCCGATCTTTGCGTTCGTCAACGCACAGGTTCGCCTAGTGGGCGTGGACATGAGCACGCTGCTCACCGACCCGGTGACGCTCGGCGTGTACTTTGGCATGCTGCTGGGTAAGCCGATCGGTATCTTTGGCATGACGTTCGCCTTGGTCAAGCTCAAGGCCTGCGAGCTGCCGCACAATGTCAACTGGCATATGATTGCCGGCGTGGGCATTCTGGGCGGTATCGGCTTTACCATGTCGATTCTCATCAGCGGCCTCGCCTTCCCGACGGCCCAGTTTGAGGTTCTGGCTGCCAAGGCCGCTATTCTCGCCGGCTCTGTCACCGCGGCCGTACTTGGCATGATCTACATGAGTGTGATCTGCAAGCACCCCGCGCCCAAGAACGAGTAGGCGCGTAGAAACAGACGCCAGAGCCTGCTCGAGCGCGTGTAAAACGCGGTTTTGAGTGGTACTTGCCACCTGCCGGACACCCCAGTGGCCAAAAAACGCCGTTTGTGAGTACTGTCACAAACGGCGTTTCATTTTAGGCGCGAAAAATAATGTACAAATCTATTCTGTCTGTGCATTAACGATTGCGTGGCTGGACGAAAAATGCTGATGCATCCTTCCAAAACCGGACACAAAAGGCCAAGACTGGCCTTTTTAATTCAAAATCGCTGTTACTAAAAAAGTAACAGTACTCATATTTGCTATTTTTTGACCACAGGCCCCAATGACTAGGTTTATTCCACGGTGCCGTAGATGGCGCCCCAGCCGTGGGCGGCCAAGGCGGAGTTGAGCTGGTCGCAAAGTGACTGGCGGTCGTAATAGCCGGGCGGTAGCAGGTTCACGATTTCCATGAGATCGGGCGCCAGGTCCAAGATTTCGGCCTGCACGATCAGATCCAGGCGGTCGATGGCGTGGCGGTCGTAAAACAGTCCGTCGACCAGGCGCTGCAGGTCGCCGAATTCCTCGGCCTGGAACGATCCATACTCCATAGTGCCTCCTTGGGCGTCCCACGCCGGCATGCGCGGCGATTCGTAATTTATTGCGATGGACTTAATCTATCACGGCTTCATAACGTTGCGGCGGTGGCGGTCTATACTTAGACGAACTGCAACGTACCGCTTCGCGAAAGGTCGCACCCCATGCAGACGATCTACCAGAAGATGGAAACCACCGAACTCGATGCTGCCATCGAGGCACTCAAAGCCGAGGTCGCCGAGGTCAAGGCCAAGGGTCTGGCGCTCGACATGGCCCGCGGCAAGCCGTCGCCCTCCCAGGTGGACATCTCGCGCCCCATGCTCGATATCCTCAATGCCGATGCCGATCTGCACGACGGCAATGTCGACTGCTCCAACTACGGCTGCTTTGAGGGCATTCCCTCGGCACGCAAGCTGGCGGGGGAGTTCCTGGGTTGCCCCGCCGAGCAGACGCTCGTGCTGGGTTCGTCGAGCTTGCTGATCGAGCACGATATTGCCGGTATGTTCTGGCGTTGCGGCTCGTGCGGCAGCGAGCCCTGGGAGGCTTATGAGGCCGCGCACGACGGCAAGAAGGTCAAGTTCCTGTGCCCCGTTCCCGGCTACGACCGCCACTTTGGCATCACCGCCGATCTGGGTATCGAGAACGTCCCCGTCGCGATGACCGACAACGGCCCCGACATGGACGAGGTCGAGCGCCTGGTTGCCGCCGACGACTCCATCAAGGGCATCTGGTGCGTGCCCAAGTATTCCAACCCCACGGGCATCACCTTTAGCGAGGACACCGTGCGTCGCCTGGTCGAGATGCCCACGGCCGCACCCGATTTCCGCATCTTCTGGGACAACGCCTACTGCGTGCACGACCTGTACGACGAGACCGACGAGCTTGCAAACATCTTTGACCTCGCTCGCGCGGCGGGCACCGAGGACCGCGTGGTGGCATTTGCCTCGACGTCCAAGATCACCTTCCCGGGCGCCGGTATCGGCTTTATCGGTGCGAGCCCCGCGGTCATCGCCGAGTTCTCCAAGCGCCTGAAGGCCGGCCTCATCAGCGCCGACAAGCTCAACCAGCTGCGTCACGTGCGCTTCCTTCCCACCATCGAGGCGGTCAAGGAGCACATGAAAAAGCATGCCGAGTTCTTGCGCCCGCGCTTTGAGGCCGTCGAGCGCAAGCTCACCGAGGGCTTGGGCGACACGGGCTGCGCCACCTGGACGCACCCCCGCGGCGGCTACTTTGTAAGCTTCGATGGTCCCGAGGGCTCGGCTCAAAAGGTCGCCGCGCTTTGCGCCGACCTGGGCGTCAAGCTCACGCCGGCCGGTGCTACCTGGCCCTATGGCAAGGACCCGCGCGATACCAACATCCGCATCGCGCCGAGCTATCCCACGGTCGAGGACCTGGAGGCCGCGCTCGATGTGCTGGTGCTGGCCGTTAAGCTTGTCGCTGCCGAGCTCGCGCGTGCCGAGCGCGCCTAACGCGCGGCTTCCCGTACTATCCGCACCTTCGATACGTAAAGGAGCATATACATGGATTTGGGTATTTCCACCAACCCCACGCCAGAGCTCTACACCATTAAGGTAACCGGCGAGATCGATATCTCTAACGCCGATAGCCTGCGCAATGCCATCGACCTGGCGCTCGAGCAGCCCACCGAGGCCGTTGAGCTCGATTTTGCCCAGGTGAGCTACATCGATTCGACGGGCATTGGCGTGCTCGTGGGCGCCGCGCACCACGCGGTCGACCACGGCAAGCGCTTTAGCTGCACCAATGTGCAGCCCCCGGTGATGCGCGTGGTCCAGCTGTTGGGTGTCGACCAGGAGATTTCGATCACCGCTGCATAATCTTTGCCCCAAAAGGGCGTGCCGTTTGGCATATGTTTGTGATGCGCTCGGACGTTTTGGCGTCCGGGCGCTATACTTGACCGAATGAATAGACGAGTTCCGGCCGAATGGCGCGGTGCGGGCTCGACTCACATCGAGCCTTGGAGGTATGTGTGTTTGGTATTGGAGAGGGTGAGCTCGCGATCATCGTGGTCTTCGGCTTTTTGCTGTTTGGCCCGGATAAGCTCCCGCAGATGGGCCGCACGATCGGCCGTGCCATCCGTCAGTTCCGCGAGACGCAGGAAAAGATGACGGCCGTTGTTCAGTCCGAGATCATCGATCCGGTAAGCGAAGCCGCGTCGGCCCCGGTCAAGCCCAAGAAGGCTGCCGTCGATGACGATTCCGATGCGGACGAGGATGCCGCCGAGGCGGCAGCGCCCGCCAAGAAGGAGACCTTTGCCGAGCGCCGTGCCCGCCTTGCTGCCGAGAAGGCCGCGAGCGAGACTGCTGCTGAGGGCGAGGGCGCCGAGCCCGCCGAGGCCGAGCCTGCCGCTGCCGCCGAGCCTGTCGTCGAGCCCGCTTCCGCTGCAGAACCGGAGCCCGAGCCTGAGCCGGCAGAGCCCACGACGGCCGACCTCTATGCCCGTCGTCCCCGCAAGCGCAAGGCCGTCGTCGACCAGCTCGCTCGCGAGCTCGAGGCCGAGGACGAGGACGAGGACGAGGCCGCTGCCGCCGACACCCCGAAGGGAGGCGATGAGTAATGCCTATCGGACCTGCGCGTATGCCGCTCTTCGATCACCTGGGAGAGCTCCGTCGCCGCCTGACCATCGTGGTCGTCTCGGTGTTTGCCGCAGCCATCGTGCTGTATTTCGCCACGCCCGTGGTGCTCGACATCCTGGAAGATCCCATCCGCTCCTTTGTGCCGGATGGTAAGTTCTACATCACCACCACGCTCGGCGGCTTTGGCCTGCGCTTCTCGCTGGCCATCAAGATGGCCGTGGTCATGTGCACGCCCATGATCATCTGGCAGATTCTGGCGTTTTTCCTGCCGGCGCTTCGCCCCAACGAGCGCAAGTGGGTCGTGCCCACGGTGCTCGCCTCGACGGTGCTGTTCTTCCTGGGCGCCATCTTCTGCTACTTCATCATCATCCCGGCGGGCTTTGAGTGGCTCATCGGCGAGACCTCGGCCGTCGCCACGGCGCTGCCCGACCTGGAGAACTACGTCAACATGGAGCTGCTCTTTATGATCGGCTTTGGTGTGGCGTTTGAGCTGCCGCTCATCATCTTCTACTTGTCCGTCTTCCATATTGTGTCCTATGCGGCCTTCCGCAGTGCCTGGCGTTACGTATACGTTGGCCTGCTTGCGGGCTCGGCTGTGATTACGCCCGACGGCTCGCCCGTTACGCTGGGCCTCATGTATGGCGCCCTGCTCTCGCTCTACGAGATTTCGCTCGCCATCGCTCGCGTGGTCATTACCGCGCGCGAGGGCAAGGAGGGCTTGTTTGTGAGCCGTCTGGACCTGTTTTCGGACGACGAAAAGGACAGCGAGGAGTAAATCGGTATGCATGAGGTTGGCATTGTCAACGGCATACTCGATACAGTGATTCGCGCGGCGCGTGGGGCGGGGGCCTCGCGCGCCGTTTTGGTAACGCTGCGTATCGGGGATATGACCGAAGTTGTGCGCGAGGCGCTCGACTTTGCGTGGGAGACATTTCGCGATGAGGACCCGCTCACGCGGGGCTGCGAGCTCGCGGTTGAGGAGATTCACCCACAAAGTGAATGCCTGGACTGCGGCGAGGTCTTCGACCACGATCGCTTCCACTGTCGCTGTCCCCAGTGTGGTGGTGCCAACGTGCGCCTACTGCACGGCCGCGAGCTCGATATCGCGAGTATCGAAATCGAAACCCCCGACGATTAGCCCGCCAGCCACCTGGGGACGGGGTATAAAGGGGCCAAAGTAAGGAGCGCTAAGTATGGCTGAGAAAACGATTGATATCGCGTCGCCGATTCTGTCGCGCAACGAGCGCCTGGCAGATCAGCTGCGTCAGCGATTTAATGAGACAAACACCTATGTGATCAACGTCTTGTCGAGCCCCGGTTCGGGCAAGACCACCACGATCCTGGGCACCAACGAGCGCCTGCGTGACAAGGCCGGCCTGCGCTGTGCCGTCATCGAGGGCGATATCGCCTCGGATGTCGACGCCATCACCATGAAGGAAGCCGGCATGCCCGCCATCCAGATCAACACGGGCGGCCTGTGCCACCTCGAGGGCAACATGATCATGGAGGCCGTCGACGCCTTCGACCAAGCCGTCGGTCTGGAGAACATCGACGTCATCTTTATCGAAAACGTGGGCAACCTGGTCTGCCCGGTCGACTTTGACCTGGGTGAGAACCTGTCCATCATGATTCTCTCGGTGCCCGAGGGCGACGACAAGCCCGTCAAGTACCCGGGCATCTTCCAGCACGCCGGCGCACAGCTGCTCAACAAGGTAGACGTGGCCCCGGCTTTCGATTTTGACATGGATAGGTATACTAAGACACTCGATGACCTCAATCCGCAGGCGCCGCGGTTTGCCGTGAGCGCGCGCAAGGGCGAGGGCATGGATGCCTGGTGCGATTGGCTCATCGGGCAGATTGAGCAAGCAAGGGCGTAAGTCGGCCGCCATACGGGCGGGCGTAGCCGCAGAGATACGAGATAGGAGCCTCTTTTGAAGCTCATCATCGCCGAGAAAAACGACGCTGCGCGTCAGATCGCCGAGCGTCTGTCCACGGGTAAACCCAAAAAGGATAAGGTGTACAACACCGCCATCTACCGTTTTGAGTGGAAGGGCGAGGAGTGCGTGACCATCGGGCTGGCCGGTCACATCCTTGCGCCCGATTTTTGCGACAGCGTGCTGTTCGATAAAAAGCTGGGCTGGTATTCGGTTACTGAGGACGGCGAGATGCTGCCGGCCGACATGCCCGATGGCCTGGCTCGTCCGCCTTACGACACCAAGCGCAAGCCGTTTCTTGCCGACGGTATCTCCATCAAGGGCTGGAAGCTCGAGAGCCTGCCGTATCTCACCTGGGCGCCCGTCATTAAGCTGCCGGCCGAGAAGGAGCTCATTCGCTCGCTCAAGAACCTTGCCAAGAAGTCCGACAGTGTCATCATCGCTACGGACTTCGATCGCGAGGGCGAACTGATCGGTTCGGACGCCCTCAACAAGGTGCGCGAGGTTGCGCCGGACTTGCCGGTTGCCCGCGCCCAGTATTCTTCGTTTACCAAGGCCGAGATCACGCAGGCCTTCGATAATCTCGTCTCGCTCGACCAGAATCTGGCCGACGCCGGCGAGAGCCGCCAGCACATCGACCTTATCTGGGGCGCGGTGCTCACGCGCTATCTGACGCTCGCCAAGTTCGGCGGCTTTGGCAACGTGCGCTCCGCCGGCCGCGTGCAGACGCCGACGCTTGCCCTGGTGGTCGAGCGCGAGCGCGAGCGCATGGCGTTTGTGCCCGAGGACTATTGGCAGATCCGCGGTATGGGTGCCGCGCAGGGTGCTGCCGAGGACGACCGCTTTAAGATTGCGCACAAGACGGCACGCTTTACCGACAAGGATGCTGCCGAGACGGCATACGGCCATGTCGACGGCGTTACGACGGCAACCGTCGCCGCGGTGACCAAGCGCTCACGCAAGCAGCAGCCACCCACGCCGTTTGCGACCACCTCGCTGCAGGCTGCCGCCGCAGCCGAGGGCATCTCGCCTGCGCGTACCATGCGCATCGCCGAGTCCCTCTACATGGCGGGCCTCATCAGCTACCCGCGTGTCGACAACACCGTGTACCCCGCGACGCTCGATCTGGGCGCCGTGGTGAGCGACCTGGCAAAGATCAACCCGGCGCTGGCACCCGTGTGCAAAAAGGTGCTCGCCGGCCCCATGAAGCCCACGCGCGGCAAAGTCGAGACCACCGACCACCCGCCTATCTACCCCACGGGCGAGGGCGATCCGTCCACGCTCGACGGCGGCCAGCGCAAGCTCTACGACCTGATAGCCCGTCGCTTCCTGGCGACGCTTATGGGTCCCGCGACCATCGAGAACACCAAGCTCGAGCTCGACGTGAACGGTGAGCCGTTCGTGGCTTCGGGCGATGTGCTCGTGACTCCGGGCTTCCGCGAGGCGTATCCGTATGGACTTAAGCGCGATGAGCAGATGCCGCCGCTGGAGCAGGGCGATACGGTCGATGTGTTCGACATTAAACTCGAGGCCAAGCAGACCGAGCCGCCCGCGCGCTACAGCCAGGGCAAGCTCGTGCAGGAGATGGAAAAGCGCGGCCTGGGTACCAAGTCCACGCGCGCGAGCATCATCGAGCGCCTGTATGCCGTGCGCTATCTCAAAAATGATCCCGTTGAGCCGAGCCAGCTGGGCATCGCCATCATCGACGCGCTGACGCAATTTGCCCCGCGCATCACGAGCCCCGATATGACCAGCGAGCTTGATGGCGATATGACCCGCGTCGAGCGCGGCGAGGACACCGAAGAGCATGTCGTGACGCACTCGCGCGCGCTGCTGGCTGGCGTGCTCGACGAGCTGCTCAAGCACACGCAGGAGCTGGGCGACGCCATCAGCGACGCCGTTACGGCCGATGCGCGCGTGGGCGCCTGCCCCAAGTGCGGCAAGGACCTGGTTATGAAGACGAGCGCCAAGACCCGTGGCAGCTTCATTGGCTGCATGGGCTGGCCCGACTGCGACGTGACCTATCCGGTGCCGAGCGGCGTCAAGGTAAGCCCGCTCGAGGGCGAGGCAGCCGTGTGCCCCGAGTGCGGCGCGCCGCGCATTAAGTGTCAGCCGTTCCGCCAGAAGGCTTTCGAGATCTGCGTGAACCCGACGTGCCCCACCAACTACGAGCCCGACCTTAAGGTGGGCGAGTGCAAGGTGTGTGCCGAGGCCGGACGCCATGGCGACCTGATCGCACACAAGAGCGAGAAGAGCGGCAAGCGCTTTATCCGCTGCACCAACTATGACGATTGCGGCGTGAGCTATCCGCTGCCGGCGCGTGGCAAGCTCGAGGCGACGGGCGAGACCTGCCCCGAGTGCGGTGCCCCCATCGTGGTGGTCAACACGGCGCGCGGTCCGTGGCGCATCTGCGTCAACATGGACTGCCCGACCAAGGAGAAGAAGCCGGCTCGCGGCCGCAAAACTGCGACCAAGGCGAGTACGGCAAAGAAGACGACGGCGGCAAAGAAGACTGCTGCCAAGAAGACGACCGCCAAAAAGACGACGGCCAAGAAGCCGACTACCAAAAAGACCGCTGCCGACAAGTAGCCGCACGGTCGAAACATCACCTAAAACAAAAACGAGCGAGGACCCCGCGATCCTCGCTCGTTTTTTAGGCAGTCATTGGGGACGTTCTTTAATGACTAGTCGTTTAAGACCGTCGCATGCGACTAGTTCACTTCGACGGGTTTGGCGCCGGGATAGCGCTCCTCAAAGTCTAGGCGGTACTTATTGTCATTGGTGCCCGCCACGTTGTCGCGCGACAGCGGCGCCACGATCTCATTCTTGTGGTCCGCAGGCTTGGCGTATTTCAGGCTGATCTCCCAGGCATCACAGATTGCGTCAATGCGGTGATCCAGGTCGTCGTACAGGGCGATGATGTCCTTCCAGGAGCTGTAGTTCTTGGAGCTCGTCGGGACGTCTAGGTCCTCGACGATGTCGTAATACTGCTCGATGGTGTTCTCCGTGCGCTCGGCGACGTCGGCGAGATTTTGACGGGTGGTTCGATCCTCTTCCAGATAGCTGCCGTTGAAGTTCTGCGCGCAGCCACGGACGTAGTTGTCGAGGTCTTCGAGCAAGTCGTAGTATTCGCTTAGTCGGCGGTAGAGATTCTGCTCGGAGAGCGTTGCTTCGCCGCCATCCTCGTCGTCGTCATCGTCATCATCGTCGTACAGGCTGTTGGGATCGCCGAGAGGCTTTAGGTCATCGTCGTCGACGTCATGGTGCAGCTTAGCTACCTCGGCGGTCGTCTGCGTGGCGGCGTTGTCGAAAGGCTTGATCACAAAGAAAACGACCAGGGCGATGATGATCGCCACCAGCACAACGATAACGGCGATAAGCGGCCCGGTGCCGCTCTTTTTGGGAGCGGGGGTCTGTGGTGAAGCGGGCGCGTATGCGGGAGCCGGCTGCTGTTGGGGCGAGCCACTCGCGACGGGTACGCGCTGCGTAGTCTCGACGGTCGCGGGGCCTGCGGCGGGGTCGGGGCGATAGGCGAGGGGGTCGTCCGCCTTGGCTTGCGGCGTATCGAGGGAACCGGTCTGCTCAAAAGCGGGCTGGCTATCGCTCGCGGTTGTTTGCTCAACGGGTGCACCGCACGAGGTGCAGAACTTGGCATCATCTGCAAGAAGCTTGCCGCACGAGGCGCAATACCGAGACATTGCCACTCCTTTCGCCACATTTCAATGCAATACGACGATTATACCCAGCGTCCAAAATTCCCCATCATAAGTTGCGGTGAAATAGGGACTGTTTGGCGGTCTCAGAGCTTCAATCAGTCCCTATTTCACCGCAACTTTGGAAAGGCACCTTTAGCCATTGGGGACGCACCGAGCACTGGGGTATCATGGCTTGGTTGATATATCTGCATTTACGCGCCTTGTAGGAAGGGGCTGCGTCCATGGCTTTTGAGCCCGCTCAACATAGCTTCATTACGCTCGAGGGTGTCGATGGCGCCGGTAAATCTACGCAGGCGCGCCTGCTTGCCCGTGCGCTCGACCTTGCCGGCTACCAGGTTGTGACCCTGCGCGAGCCGGGCGGTACCGCCATCAGCGAAAAGATCCGTGCTCTGCTGCTCGACCCCGCCAATACGGCGATGGGCGACACCTGCGAGTTGTTGCTCTACGAGGCCGCGCGTGCCCAGCTGGTACACGAGGTCATCGCCCCCGCCCTTGCGGCCGGTAAGGTGGTCCTGTGCGACCGTTTCTACGATTCCACGACCTGCTATCAGGCGTTTGCCGATGGTCTCGACCGCCAGATAGTGCGCGATGCCAACAACCTGGCCGTCGCGGGGACGCATCCGGCGCTCACGCTCGTCTATCACATCACGCCCGAGCAGGCGGCGCTGCGCATGGCGGCCCGCGGTGCGGCAGATCGCATGGAGGCAAAAGGCATGACCTTCCAAGAGCGCGTCTACCAGGGATTTTGCGCCATTGCCGCCGAGGAACCAAACCGCGTAAAGCTCATCGACGCGACCGCGACCGTCGAGGAAGTCTTTGAGAAGACGGTCGAGCAGATTCGCGCGTACGGTCTCGACATTCCGCAAGATGCTGTCGCCGCCGCGCTAGCCCAGGAGGCCGAGTAACATGGCCCCCGCTCAGGCAAGCCTGCTGGCCAAGCTCGACACCCAAGAGCGCGTGCGCGACTTTTTGACCAATGCCGTCGCCAGCGGCCGCGCATCGCACGCCTACCTGTTTTTGGGCGCGCCCGGCGCGGGCAAGCTCGACGCCGCGTGGGCGCTCGCTCAGGCCTTCCTGTGCGAGCAGGATGGCTGCGGCTCATGCGATAGCTGTGTGCGCGTCGCCCGCCATACGCACCCCGACGTGCACTATTACACGCCCGAGAGCGCCACGGGCTACCTCATCGCCCAGACCCGCGAGCTGCTCGACGACGTGCCTCTGGCGCCCATCCGTGCCAAGGCCAAGGTCTACATCATCGACCGTGCCGAGCAGCTGCGCGCCAACACCGCCAACGCACTGCTCAAAACACTCGAGGAGCCGCCCGAGGGCGTTATGTTTATCTTGCTGGGCACCTCGGCAGACGTGATGTTGCCCACCATCGTGAGCCGCTGCCAGTGCGTGCCGTTTCGGCTGGTGTCGCCCGCCGTCGCCGCGCAGGCCGTGAGCCGCGCCACCGGTCAGGACCCTGTGCGTTGCCGCATGGCCGTCGCCGTAGCGGGAAGCCCCACGCGTGGCATCGAGTTCCTCAAGAGCGCCGAGCGCCAGGACGCCCGCCGCCAGATGGTCCGTGCCATCGACTCACTCATCGCCGCCGACGAGGCCGATGTGCTCAGTCGCGCCAAGTCGCTCATCGTCGCCGTCAAGGCGCCGCTCGCCGAGGTCAAGTCCACGCAGGAAAAGGTGCTCGAGCAAAATGCCGACTACCTGTCGCGTGGAGCATTGAAGCAGCTTGAGGACCGCAACAAGCGCGAACTCAACGCGCGCGAGCGTTCGGGTATCATGGAAGCGCTGGCGAGCGCGCAGACGCTCATGCGCGACGTGCTGCTGACGCTTCAGGATGAGGCGGCAGACGTTGTGAACGAGGACGTGCGCGACACGATCGGGCGGCTTGCCGCGGCGACCAATGTTGCGGGTGCCACCCGGGCGCTCGAGGCGGTCGCGACCGCCGAGCGCAACATCGCCAGAAACGTTACTCCCCAGCTGGCCATCGAGGTCATGCTGTTCGATATCAGGAAGGCACTGAAATGCCGTTAGTTGTACCCGTTAAGTTTACCTACGCCTCGCGCGACCTGTGGTTCGACCCGCAGGATCTGGATATCCTCGAGGCCGATTATGCCATTTGTTCCACCGAGCGCGGAACCGAGATCGGCCTGGTCACGGCCGATCCCTTCGAGGTGCCGCAAGACGAGATCGGTCAGCCGCTCAAGCCCGTGCTGCGCGTGGCGAGCGACATCGACCTGCAGCTTGCGGACGACCTAGCCATCCAGGGCGACGAAGCCATGGTCGACTTCCGCCGTCTGGTCAAAGAGCTCGACCTCGAGATGAAGCCGGTCGGCGTCGAGTACCTGTTTGGCGGCGAGAAGGCCGTGTTCTACTTTGCGGCCGAGGAGCGCGTCGATTTTCGTCAGCTGGTCAAGGACCTGTCCTCGACGCTGCACATTCGCGTCGACATGCGCCAGATCGGCGTGCGTGACGAGACCCGCCTGGTGGGCGGCTATGCCCAGTGCGGCCAGGAGCTCTGCTGCACGCGCTTTGGCGGACAGTTTGAGCCGGTTTCGATCCGCATGGCAAAAGAGCAGGACCTGCCGCTCAATTCGTCCAAAATTAGCGGCGTCTGCGGCCGCCTGATGTGCTGCCTGCGCTACGAGTTCGAGGCGTACAAGGACTTTAAGAGCCGTGCGCCCAAAAAGAAGACGCTTATCGATACGCCGCTTGGCAAGGCGCGTATCCAGGAATATGACACGCCGCGCGAGCAGCTGGTGTTGCGCCTGGAGAACGGCAAAGTCTTTAAGGTCAACCTGGCCGACATGACCTGCTCCGAGGGCTGCAAAAAGAAGGCCGCCGAGCAGGGCTGCAACTGCCGCCCCGACTGCGTGACGCGCGATGTGCTCGAGCGTATCGAGTCGCCCGAGATGCGCCTGGCGCTTATGGAGCTCGACCGCGAGAACGGCGTCGACGTGGGCGATGGCCTGTCGAGCGCCGACCGTCTGGCGGGGACGACGATGCCCAAGCGCCGCCGTCGCGATGCGGACGCCGATACCCGTGCGGGTCAGAGCCAGGGTGAGGGCCGTGGCCGCGGAAAGGGCCGCGGTAAGGCCGAGGCACCCGAGGCCGAGGAGGCCGCCGGTGGACGTCGCCGCCGCAAGCGCTCGGGTTCGGGCGATGCCGGCGAGGCCGCTCCCGCAGGCAAGAACTCCTCCCGCGAGCGCGAGGCTCAGCAGCCTCAGCAGCAAAACCGCGGCGGTGGCATGAATCCCACGCGCCGTCGCCGCCGTCATTTGTCGAGCGAGGAGCGCGAGGACGCCTTCCGCGCCGCAGCCGCTCGCGAAGCCGGTGCCGCCCCCAAGGGTGGTTCGGGTTCCGATACGCCTGCCGACAAGGGTGGCAAGCAGCGCAACGATGACGAGCGCGCCCCGCGTCCGCGTCGTCGCCATTCCTCGGGCACGCAGCAAAAGCCCTCGGTGCCCTCCGTGGCCGATCAGGTCTCGGATGGCGAGGTCAAGGTCACGCGCCGTCGCCCCGGAGATGGCGGAGGGGCGGCCGCCAAGGCCGCGCGCGGCGCTGCTCGCGACGAACGCGAGTCGCGCGAAGATCGTGGTGGCGAGGGTTTGGCCGACCAGGGCCAGAAGCGCCGTCGCCGTCGTCGTTCCCGCAAGCCGCGTCAAGATGGCGGTGAGGGCTCGACCCAAAACTCGTCCGCACCGCAACCGTCTACCGGCGAATAGCGTCCGCAAACGGATTTAACCTGCCTGACCCCAAACGCGTCGGGGTACCATAGCGCTGAATCAACAACCCTCCCTGCGACCGAGCGTAGGGAGGGTTGTGTCGTGAAGAGACATTTGAACGTGTTGCGATGCCTGCAAGGTGCCGGCATCCTACCGTTTGCGGACGAATTGCCACCGTTTGCCGAGCGGGCGGCGCACGAGGCGCTTGAGGCGTTGTCACCCACGCGATGTGCCGGCTGCGAGCGCGCCGGTGCGCTTATTTGCCAAGACTGCCTGGCCGCGCTCGCGCTCATCGACCCGCGGCATAGCTGCACTCGATGCGGCGCCCCGTTTGGAGACTTGCTGTGCACCGAGTGCTCGGTCGAGGGTACGTCCTCGGCGATGGCCGAAGCACTCGACCGGTGCCTGGCATGTGCCGTTTACACGCATCCGCTGCCGCGGATCATTAAAGCGTACAAAGACGCGGGCGAGCGACGCCTGGCGCCGTATCTGGCAGAGCTGCTATACGATACCGCCTTACATGCCCAGGTCGCGGCACCCGATCGCTACGGTGGTGTGTTGTCCGGTGCCGATGCGGTGGTGTTTGTGCCCGCGACGGCGGCGGCGTTTCGGCGACGCGGCTTCGATCATATGGAAGCCATCGCGCGCCCATTTTGCGAGCTGTCGGGTGTTCCGCTGCTCGACGCCCTCGTTAAGTACGGCCATGGCGACCAGCGTGAACTCGGTCGTGAAGAACGCCGTGAACGCGCCCGAGGCATGTACGAGACCGTTGAGGACGTGCGGGGCCGCCGCCTGCTGCTTATCGACGACGTTATCACCACGGGTGCGACGATGGCAGCGGCTTCGGCGGAACTCAAACGCGCCAGTGCCGCGGCCGTTGATGGCCTTGCTATCGCACGCGTTTGGTAGGGGTGATTCGTGTGGCGGTAACAATCAGGCAGTGCAACAAACCGACAAAAGAGCAGCTAGCGGCTTCCGTGATCCTGACGGGCGCCTCGGCGTTGCGTATGATTCGAGCCGAGCGCCGGCAGATGGGCTACATCGGCTGGAAGGACCTTGAGCCCGAGGAGGAGCACCGCGTGCTGTGCACGTCATCGCCTTCGACCGAGGATATCTATCTTCCCGACCTGGTTCGAATTGGAGCCAAAAGCGGCGAGGTGCAAGAAGATCTGTGCTTGCTGGTGGGATCT
This sequence comes from Collinsella sp., assembly GCA_048387515.1. GTDB lineage: Bacteria > Actinomycetota > Coriobacteriia > Coriobacteriales > Coriobacteriaceae > Collinsella. Next base: position 11,925 of record DBFMRS010000041.1, on the reverse strand, counting down.
GCGGCGCAGCGCCGCCGCATGCCTGGCGTGGGCTGGTCCGTGTGTTCCGGGTTGCCTGCCGGCTCGATTCTAGAGGTGGAACCGGGGGTGTACAGCCTATCTCCCGAGGCCCTTTGTGTTGCCGTCGCCCGCGAGGTCGGCTGTATCCAGGCGTTTGCTCTGGCCCAGGAACTGTGTTCCAAGATTTCACTGAGCGATCGCGGGAAGTATCTACCTCCCTATACCATGCCTGTTGCGAATAGACTTGCAAAGGACAAGGACCAACCGGCAGACGTGGGCTACTTTGAAGTCGAGCCGGTGCTGACGCCCGATCGCCTGGCAGATTACCTTGCGGCATGCAAAGGGAATGTGGCCAAACAGCTGCTGCGCCTGTGTCCCTACCTGTCGGAAAACCTGCTCTCGCCCATGGAGTGCATCATGCTCGCTCTGTTTTCGCTTCCGTTTTCCTATGGCGGATTTGCCTGCGGTCCCTTTAAGACCGACTACAAGATCGAGTTCGATGACCGCGCGCAGGCAATCTCGGGGATGCCGCATGCAGTTTGCGATGCGTATCAGGAAGCAGCCCGGTTTGACCTGGAATACAACGGTGAGCTGGGCCATTCCTCCCGGAGGGGACGTATCCATGATGAAAAACGCAACACGGGCTTGATTACTATGGGAATCGAGGTCGCGACGGTCAACAACGAAATGCTCTGTGACATGGAAGCGATGGAAGCGCTCGCATGGCGCATCCACCAGCGTATGCGAAAGCGGTACCGGAATCGTGTCGATGCCCGCAGAAAGAAGCAAGAGGCGTTGCTTAACACGCTGCGGGCGTGTTTTGGGCTTAAGCCGGTCTAATTCGCGTCGAAAATAGGGGGTTAATCATATGCCCTGGCCAAAATATGGCAAATATGAGTACAGTCACTAAATCAGTAACAGCAAAATCAAGGAATTTAGGACTCGGAGGCGTCGTAAAGTAAGAAGATAATAAACAAATGTAGAATAACTAAGCATCAGGTTGGCGACACTGAGCGCAAAATCTGTCCGAGAGGCCAAAATTGTCTGCCACTAATTTGGTAGCAGTACTCATATTTGCTATTTTTTGGCCACGGCACCCTGAGACGGGTGCCCCGGAGCTCCCCGTAGGGGAGCTCCGGGCTTCATGGGGGCACGAATAGTCCGCTCCGACCTGCAAAATCTGTGCTCACGGTGCGAATGACGCCCCTAACCTTAAACTTTAGCTTGAACTTAGCTATAATGCGCTACGTTCCTGCCAGGCTGTGGTTGCGGACGGACAAAATGTCCATCCTAGTCCAAGACAGACGCGGTCAAAGGGATCCACGTAAGCGACCGCGTGCGCGCGGCGCGATCATGGCGCGTCCTAGATGTAAGCCGCACCGTCCGTTCTACTTTCTTTGGGGCAATACCGCCTCGCGGGCGAGCGGGCCAGTCGTGAAGGTGGCTACGGCCTCCCGAGCAAACACCCCGGTGCGCAAGTGTGGGGTCAAATACCAGGTCAGCTGGTGGGAACAACCCGTTATTCCGCGCAACGCACGGATTGTATACGACACAGAAGGCAGGGTAGTGGACATGGTGAGGGGCAGCTTGATGCACGCGGCTCGGTTGGGTGCTGGGACCGCGGCGGTCATTGCCGTATTGGGCTTGAGCGGATGCGCGTTCAATCCTCTGTCCACGTTCACGACACCCACGATTGACCAGATCGAGCGCGAGACCGTTACCCCTACGGTGTCGGACGATGCCCTGGTCACTCCCGGCACCCTGACGGTTGCCCTCGATACCTCCGATGCCCCGCAGGCCATGCAGGGCGCCGATGGCAACCTCACGGGCTACGCGGTCGACGCTGCCCGCGCCCTTGCAAGCCGCATGGGCCTTAAGGTTGCCTTCGTCGATGCATCTTCTGCCGATTCCGTGCTTGGTGACAAAAAGGCCGACATCTTCATTGGTGACATCAATTCCACGGATGGTGACATCAGCACGCTTGGTACGTGCCTGTATGACGCTGCGGCAGTGTTCGGAAAGACGAGCGACGGCGAGTCGCTGAGCGTTTCCACCGAAACGCTTAACACCGCTACTCTGGGCGTTCAGACCTCCTCGGCCTCGCAGGAAGCGCTCGCCAAGCAGAGCATCACGGCCAACCAAAAGACATTCTCCAACATTAACGAGTGCTTTGAGGCGCTCGAGTCCGGCGAGATCGACTACGTGATTTGCGACTCCACGGCCGGCGGCTACCTTGCGCGCCTGATGAGCCAGATCTCTTACGTCGGCGCGCTCGAGACGCCCTCGACGCTCAGCGTCGCGGGCCTCGCGGCCAACGATGAGCTATGCCGTGCCGTGAGCGATGCCCTCGACGGTATCACGGTCGATGGCACGCTCGAGGCGGTCCACTCCGTCTGGTACGGCACGATGCCCTATGATCTCACCACCAAGACGGTCTCGGGCGCCGACGTGCAGTCGACCGAGACCGGATCCAGCGAGTCCGCATCCTCCGATTCGAGCAGCGAGGGTACAACCTCCGAGGACAAATCGTCCAGCCAGGAAGGCGCCATCACCGACGACGACATTAACAAACTCAATAGCTAGTTATTGCTAGGGGTGGTGTCTCCTATACGTTGGAAAGGACACCTCTTCACGGTTTCAACACGCACTGCCGGGTTTCCCCAATAGGGGAGCCCGGCTTTTTCATCCCTATAAAACCAGCAGGTCAAAGCCAATTTTCGAGACCAAATACAAATCTGTGGGCTCCCTCCTATAGCGCACTTTGCCATGGAAAAGTACGAGACTTCGGTATGCGGTATCAAGCAATCGTTATTCGGGTCTTTAGGAATCCGCGTGATTAAATGCACGGCAATGGGTACATAGCCAGTACAGTAAGTCCCCGAGGCAGATTGGAGCCACGTATGGATATCAAGGTTTCTGGACGCAAGACGACGGTAACCGATGCTCTGCGTGCGCATGTGGATGAGAAGATCGGCGAGGCGCTCAAGGTTTTCGATATCGAGCCCATGACGGTCGACGTTGTACTTCGCTATGAGAAGAACCCCTCGAACCCCAACCCGGCAATCGTCGAGGTTACGGTTCGTGCCCGCGGTTCGGTGATTCGCGTTGCTGAGCACGGTGCAGATATGTACGCCGCCATCGACCTCTCCGCCGATAAGGTCACCCGTCAGCTGCGCAAGTTCAAGACCAAGGTCGTGGACAACCGCCAGGGCGGTGCCAGCGCGGCGGATGTCGCACCGGTCGAGCGCGTCGAGGATCTGGCCGATCTGCTGCTGCCCGAGGAGGAGGACGACCTGCTCGTCCGCGAGAAGGTCATCGATGTCACCCCGATGACTGAGGAGCAGGCGCTGGTGCAGACCGATCTGCTGGGCCACGACTTCTACGTGTTCGAGAACGCGACGACTGGCCTCATCAATGTGGTGTATCACCGTAAGAATGGTGGATATGGCATCATCAAGCCCCGTATCGAAACACTTGACGAGTAAAATACGTTAACTTGCATGAGTTAACGGCCGGCGGCCATCCCATGCGGATGGCCGCCTTTTTACGTAAGGAGTCGCTTTGATGGACAAGGCTGCATCTACCGGCCATTCTGACCGCTGCCGCATCGTCGTCGATACCTGCTGCGACTTTAGCCCCGAGGTCGCCGCGAACCTCGATGTCGATATCCTGGGTTTCCCCTTCATTATCGATGGCGAGGAGCGCACGGACGATATCTGGTCGAGCATGAGCCCTAAGGAGTTCTACGACCGCATGCGCGCCAGCGCTCGCGTGTCTACCTCCGCCGTGTCGCTCGGTCGCTATATCGAGTTCTTTACCGAGTGCGCCAAAGAGGGCACGCCCACGGTCTACCTGTGCTTTACCTCGGCGCTGTCGTCGAGCTACAACTCCGCGTGCCAGGCGGCGGACGCCGTGCGCGCCGAGTATCCCAACTTTGAGCTCTACGTGGTCGACAACGCTCTGCCCTGCGCGACCGGTGCGCTCTTGGCGCTCGAGGCCGTGCGCCAGCGTTCGGCGGGACTGACCGCCAAGCAGCTGGTCGATTGGGCAAACGAGGCAAAGACCTATGTCCACGGCTACTTTACGCTCGAGAGCTTTGACGCGCTGGCTGCCGGCGGCCGCATTCCGCCCGCGGCGGCACAGCTCACGGCAAAGCTCGACGTCAAACCCGAGCTGTCCTACGACCTGGCCGGCTCGCTGTCGCTGATCGGCGTCAACCGCGGCCGCAAGAAGGCGCTCAAGTCCATCCTCAAGTCGTTCCGCGAGAACTACGTGCCCGATCGCACCATGCCCATCGCCATTATGACGGCCGATGCCGAGAAGGACGGTGATTGGCTCGAGGCCGCCATCCGCAAGGAGGAAGGCTGCGCCGACGTCACCATCATCCGTAGTTCCGTCGGTCCCACCATCGGCTCGCACGTGGGCCCCGGCATGGTGGGCTGCGCGTTTTGGGGTAAGAACCGCGCCGACAAGGCGTCGCTTTCCGACCGTATCGCCCGCCGCGTGCGCGGTCAGTAGGCAAGCGCTGCGTCCGTAATCGCCCTCGACTCACAGCCCAAACGCTGGCACCGAGTATTCAACCTGGTAACAACACCCAACCCAAAAGGAAAGGTTTCATGGCAAACAAGCTCTCCGTCGCATTCATCGGCACCGGAATCATGGGTGCCCCCATCGCCGGCCACATTCTGGACGCCGGCTATCCCGTCACGGTCAACAACCGCACCAAGTCCAAGGCGGCGGCGCTTATCGAGCGCGGCGCCGTCTGGGCAGATACGCCGGCCGATGCCGCGGCGAACGCCGATGTCGTCTTTACCATGGTGGGCTATCCCTCCGAGGTCGAGGAACTCTACCTGGCGGGCGACGGCCTGCTCGCGTGCACTAAGCCCGGCGCGGTCTTGATCGACCTCACCACGAGCTCGCCCGAGCTTGCCCGTGACATTGCCGAGGCCGCCCAGGTTTCTGGTCGCATGGCGTTTGACTGCCCCGTCACCGGCGGCGAGTCGGGCGCTATCGCCGGTACGCTCACGGCTATCGTGGGCGCTACCGAGAGCGACATCGCGCCGGTCCGCGACATCCTTGCCACCTTTGCGGCCAACATCTGCTGCTTCGATGGCGCCGGCAAGGGCCAGGCTGCCAAGCTCGCCAACCAGGTGTCGCTGGGCGCCTGCATGGTCGGCATGGCAGACGCCATGGCATTTGCCGAGTTGAGCGGCCTTGACCTGGAGAAGACCCGCCAGATGATCCTGGGCGGCACCGGCAAGTCCGGCGCCATGGAGAGCCTGGCTCCCAAGGCGCTCGACGGCGACTACAAGCCCGGCTTTATGGTCGAGCACTTCATCAAGGACCTGCGCTTGGCGCTCGCCTATGCCGACGATCGCGAGCTTGCGCTGCCCGGCGCCGACGTGGCCTTTACGCTCTACGACATGCTCGATGCCATCGGTGGTGCCAAGCTGGGCACCCAGGCCATCACGGTCCTCTATAAGGAGGAGGCCGACGCCATCGCCGCCGGTCTGGACTGGTCGCAGTATCGTCCCGAAGAGCACGGTGCTCACGAGGAAGGCTGCGGTTGCGGCGAGCATGGCGACGATCACGAGTGCGGTTGTGGCCACCACCACGACGAGGGCCACGAGTGCTGCGGCGGCCACGGCCATGATGACGGCCACGAGTGCTGCTGCGGCCACCATCACGGGGAGTAGCGCCCATGAGCTGGACGTTCGTGGTACTAGCGCTGGTGCTCTTTCTCTTTGCGATCTACATTGGCTTTTTGTGCGGCCAGTGGGCGTGCGAAAAGCGCGTGATCACCAAGCGCGACTACTGGATTGCCAATTTTGCAGGAGCGGCGGCAGTCGTCCTGCTGACCTGGGTGTTCTCGCTGTTCCCGCTGGTGCAGTTTGCGCCGATCGGCTGGCTCGGCGGCTTTATCGCCGGTCTTAAGATGAGCTTTGGCGAGTCCGTCGGTCCGTGGCGCAAGCACGACGAGGTCTTTAACGTCAACAAGGCTCATCGCGCCGCCGCCGACGCGGGCGACGCTGAGGAACGCCGCCGTGCGCGTCGCAATGGCGCGGCCGACCGACAGCTCATCTCGGTCACCGATGACAGCAAGGGTGCTGGCAAGCACGCTAAGAAATAGTAAGAAGAGGTAACTATGGCAGAAAACAAAGACGAACAGCTCACCGACGAGGAGCTGGCACAGCTTCAGCTGGCAGAGGAGAACGAGAACGCCGTCGACCGTCTGGTCAAGGAGCTCGGCTGCCCCACGCGCCGTATCCGCCAGTTTGCCGCCCGCGTGCTGCACCTGCTTGCCGAGCGCGATCCGCAGCGCGTCGTGCCCTGCGTGCCCGCGCTGATCGAGGCGCTCGACCGCCCCGAGGCTCAGACCCGCTGGGAGGCCCTCGATGCCCTGACGGCGCTCGCCGCCACCTGCCCCGAGCAGCTGGGCGATGCCTTTGAGGGCGCCGAGACCGCACTGTTCGACGAGATTTCCTCCACGCTGCGCTATGCCGCCTTCCGCCTGCTGTGCGTGTGGGGCGCCACGAGCGTCGAGCGTTCGCGCGAGGCTTGGCCGATCCTGGACGAGGCCATCCAGTGCTACCACGGTGACCTTGAGTATCGCGATATGCTCGGTTGCCTGTACGAGTTTGGCCAGGGCGAGATTGACGCCGAGGTCGCCGAGAAGCTCGCGCTGCGCCTTAAGTTCGATGCCGAGAACGGCAAGGGTAGCTATCTCAAGGCCCGTTCGAGCGAGATTTGCGAAATGCTTGTTAAACGTTTTGGCCTGGATCTCTCCAAAAAGAAGAAGCGTGCTAGCGTAAAAAAATCTGACGACGCCGAAGACGAGGAGTAACAGATTATGGCGCACGATGTAGTCCTGATTCCTGGTGACGGTATCGGTCCCGAGATTACGCAGGCTATGCGCCGCGTGGTCGAGGCCACTGGTGTCCAGATCAACTGGAACGTCCAGGAGGCCGGTGCCGGCGTCATGGACGAGTTTGGCACGCCGCTGCCCCAACATGTGCTCGATGCGGTCGCCGAGACCAAGGTTGCTATCAAGGGCCCCATCACCACGCCGGTCGGCACGGGCTTCCGCAGCGTTAACGTCGCCCTGCGCAAGCACTTCGACCTGTACGCCTGCGTGCGCCCCTGCCTGTCGCAGCCGGGCGACGGCTCGCGCTTCCGCGATGTCGACCTGGTTATCGTGCGCGAGAACACCGAGGACCTCTACGCCGGCATCGAGTTCGATGAGGGCGCTGCCGAGGTCGAGGAGCTCTCGCAGCTTGTCGAGCGCTCGGGTCAGAAGGCCTTCGCCGCGGATTCCGCGATCTCGATCAAGCCCATCTCTATCGCCAAGAGCCGCCGTATTGTGGAGTATGCCTTTGAGTATGCCCGCCGCTGCGGCCGCAAAAAGGTGACGGCCGTGCACAAGGCCAACATCATGAAGGCGACCGACGGCCTTTTCCTGCGCGTGGCGCGCGAGGTGGCCGCCAACTATCCCGATATCGAGTTCAACGACAAGATTGTCGACGCCACCTGCATGGGCCTGGTCCAGAACCCCAACGACTTCGATGTCTTGGTGCTGCCCAACCTGTACGGCGACATCGTGAGCGACCTGTGCGCCGGCCTGGTGGGCGGTCTGGGCATGGCTCCCGGCTCCAACATCGGTGCCGACTGCGCCATCTTCGAGGCAACGCACGGCTCCGCGCCCGATATCGCGGGCAAGGATATCGCCAACCCCACGGCCGAGATCCTCTCTGCTGCGATGATGCTCGATCACCTGGGCGAGAACGACGCTGCCAATCGCATTCGTGCCGCCGTATCTGCCACGCTCGACGAGGGCGAGCAGGTTACCGGTGACGTGCGTCGTGCCCAGACCGGCTCCGTCGAGGGCGCTGTGGGCACGCAGACCTTTGCCGATGCCGTTATCGCGCACCTGGCCTAAGGTATGCACACTGCAAACGCCTAAATATTACTTAAGTGTTTGCGTATAACCTAAGAATCAATACGCCCGGCGCTCTGTCGGGCGTATTCTATTGAGGACTATGTTTCCTAACAAGGAGTAGCTGATATGGGTCTGATTCAAAAGAAGGACGAGAAGGACGAGATCGACGGCATCCAGATCATCGAGCGCGGCGAAGGCCCCGACGGTGACGAGAACGAGAAGATCGATCTAGTCGCCGGTACGTCTGCCGAGCACATTGCCGCCGGTACGACGGCCAAGGAGGAGGACGCCCGACTGGAGGCTCAGATTGCCGCGGATGCCGCTGACGAGAATCTGATGCCCGAGGAACAGGACGAGGACGACGACTCCGACGTGGACGACCACGCTTGCAAGCACAAGAAGACGATGATTGCCGCCTTTGTGGTCGCCGTCGTGATTGCTGCCGTGGTCGGCTTCTTTATCGGCAACGGTGGTTTTGGCGGCAAAGGCGTCGGCTCGGCGACCCTCACCGAGGACCAGCTCGATTCGACCGTGGCAAGCTATAGCTACAACGGCAAGAAGAGCGACATCACCGCGCGTGAGGCCATCGAGAGCCAGTACAGCCTCGACACCGTCAAGGACGATGACGGCAACTACACCGCTCCGTCTGCCGACGTTATCCTGTCCTACGTGCGCAACCAGATTCTGCTGGACGCTGCCGAGGACGAGGGCATTACCGTCTCTTCCAAGGAAATGAAGCAGTACGCCGAGGATTCCATCGGCACCTCCGACTACAAGACCATGGCCACGCAGTATGGCGTGTCCAAGGATCAGGCCAAGCAGATCGTCCGCCAGTCCGCGACGCTGCAGAAGCTCTACAAGAAGAAGGTTGGCGATAGCTCCGCAAGCATGCCGACCGCCCCGACCGAGCCTGCTGACGGCAACGAGGAGACCGCGAGCAAGGACTACGCCGACTACATCATCAACCTTGCCGGCGACGAGTGGGATAGCGAGAAGGGCACTTGGAAGGACGCCGATAGCACCTATGCCAAGGCCTTCGCTGACGATGCCTTTACGGCCGATAGCGCTACCTATAAGCAGGCCATGACCGCCTATTACACCGCCTACCAGCAGTATTCCTCGCAGGCTTCGAGCGCCAGCTCCAAGTGGACCGAGTACGCCAACGGCCTCTACGCCAAGGCCAATATCAGCATCTACGGCCTGTTTGCGTAAAGATCTGTCTGAGCCGCCGAGCGCGTAACCGAAATATCTGAATAAGCCCGCTAGAACGGATGTTGTTCTAGCGGGCTATTTGCGTTTAGGCGCTGGTGGCTAAATTATGCATATCAATCTTTAAGTCCAAAAAGGTTATCGGCTTCATCGTCAGGCATATATTCCAGTACATCGCCCGGTTGGCAGTCGAGTGCCCGGCATATCGCGTCAAGAGTTGAAAAACGTATGGCAGAAACCTTGCCCGTCTTAATGCGTGATATATTGACCTGGGAGATGCCCACGCGTTCCGCAAGCTCTTTGGATGAGATCTTGCGTTCGGCGAGCATGCGGTCAAGCCGCAGAATAATCATGGATTCCCCCTAGAGCAACTCGTCATCTTGTTTTTGCAGGATATACCCGTAGCGGAAGATGCTGGCAATCAGGCAAATAATCAGGCCCGCAAAGAGCATGGAGGGCTCGAATAACTGGCCGGCGAACGCATCCGTAAAGCTGCCGCCAAATCCTGAGAGTATCATTCCCGTGATTACGGAACTAAGAAGCCTCACGGCAACGCCGCCGATAAGGAATAAATGTCCTACTCGACGAAGTGTCTGGTTACATTCAAGGTCAAAGGGCCTGCCTTCCTTTTCAATGTTGAAGAAAAGCCTGCGCACGCTTATCGCGATGGTAAGCGCGAGGCATGTCATCAAGAGGCTCCCTATGGCAGTGTGGCCATCGTGTGCGACGAGCATAAGTGGGGCCTGCGCATCGGTACCGACGATAGCAAGGCATGGCCCTTCGCCGGCTTGAAGTTCTACGGATTGGAGGCACGACCCTTGGGAGAGGCCAGGCAATATGAGAAGAAGGTCAATCGCAATGACTGCGAGGAGCCCCAGAGCGAGCGCGGTGGTAATGCAGATCGTGGCCCATTTGCAGATGCGAGCGAGCTTCCTCAGTTTGGCTACCGTCTGTTCGCGGCTGATGGTTTCATTCGATATAGACGCGTTTCGATGGACCATAACCCCTCCAATCGGCGTTTTGGATGATACTTGTATCATATCAGAATTAACGATAAACGATAAATAATTACGAATATTGAGTAAGTAATGATTGAAAACGATTAGCGTGAACTATTGGCTCATTTTGGGTGCCTGAGTTTGGCGCGCGGGGGATGAGGACAAATGTCAAAACTTTCCGTGATCGCACAAGTGCTTCATCGGGTTCCCAGATTCATATGGGAAAACGGCTGCAAACGACTGCAAATAACCGGTGAACGGTCAAAAACTACCGTTCACCGATAATTTTTAAACTGGTTCTAACTGGTATTAAGTCAAAAAGACCAATTCACATATCTTCACAATGACCTGCAATTTTTCTACACGCTATTTTTAGCCGCCCTGCGTTGTTTAGGGACAGGAAAAGTTCCGATCTTTTGCCAAAGCATTTCGAAACGGTTTCAAAACCGCAGGTAGAAGTGTTAACGACCGGTAAACGGTCGATTTATCACCGTGAGCGGTGCAAAAACGTTTTACCGTATGAATCAACGAAAGCGATCTCTTCTGGGGTGATATAGTGACAACAACACGTCACGTGGTTACTACCAGTTTAGAAACCACTGGTCTTCAAAGAACGCTTTCTAAGAAGCTTTAAGGGCGAGCGCCCGCTGGCTTCCGAAAATCATCGGACTCAGATTGTACACACCTTCGGAAGGGAAATTTGAATGGTTGGCTTTATTCTTACCGGTCATGGACAGTTCGCACCCGGCCTAGCTAGCGCTATCGCTATGGTTGCCGGCGACCAGCCCGCTTTTACCGTCGTTCCTTTTGAGGGCGACCAGGCTGCTTCCTACGGTGAGGATCTCCGCGCCGCTATTACCGCCATGCGCGAGGAGTGCGATGGCGTGCTCGTCTTTACCGACCTGCTTGGCGGCACCCCGTTCAACCAGTCGATGATGATTGCCCAGGATGTCGACAACGTCGAGGTTCTGACTGGCACCAACCTTCCCATGGTTATTGAGCTCCTGTTCCTCCGCGGCAATGCCACGCTCGCCGAGCTTGGCGAGCAGGCCGTGACCGTTGGCCAGACGGGCGTCACCGCCCAGACGGTCGCATCCGTTGCCGGCTCCGAGGAAGAGGATATCTTCGGCGACGAGGACGGCATCTAATGGCCGATTTCGGAGCCAACGTCCTGAGCTCCTCGGTCGCCCTTTTAGGCCTGCTTGTCATCATGGGCTTGATTTACACCATCTGGTCGCAAATCAACATGAAGAAGAAGCAGAAGTACTTCAAGGAGCTGCACACCGAGCTCAAGCCGGGTCAAGAGGTTCTTTTCGCCGGCGGTATCTACGGAACCGTCAAAGGCATCGAAGGCGAGAAGGTCCAGATCAAAGTCCGATCCGGAGCCGTCGTAGATGTTTCGCGTTACGCGATTCAGGAGATCAAGTAACTGTCGTCAGCAAATAACGAAAGGAAGCTGATCAACATGGCAGAACCCAACATTCTTCTTACCCGCATCGATAACCGACTGGTTCATGGTCAGGTTGCCACCCAGTGGAACTCCACCCTGGGCTCCAACCTCATCCTCGTCGCCAACGACGACGTGGCGTCCAACACCATGCGCCAGAACCTCATGAAGATGGCCGCTCCCGCCGGCGTCGCTACGCGTTTCTTCTCTCTGCAGAAGACCATCGACGTCATTGGCAAGGCGAGCCCGCGCCAGAAGATCTTCATCGTGGCCGAAACACCGGAAGACGTGCTTACGCTCGTCAAGGGCGGTGTGCCTATAAAGAAGGTAAACAT
>DBFMRS010000040.1:0-34215 GCA_048387515.1 Collinsella sp. | reverse complement strand
AAGGAAGCCCCCGCAGCGGCTGCGCGAGGACCTCCCCCTTCCTTCCGTGCGGCTTGACCACACGGGCGATGTTTTTGTACTGGGACCTCAAGGTCCTAGCCCAGAACCTCTACCTCGACAGCAGTGTCGAGGCGAGCGGCCAGTGCACGGGCGAGCGTGCGAATGGCCTTGATGGTACGGCCACGACGGCCGATGACCTTAGCGACGTCATCCTCGGCGACCGAAACCTCAATCGTAGAGGCGTCGTCACCATCGATGACCTCAAGGCTCACGGAATCCGGGTCGTCGACGATCTGAACAACGAGATATTCGACGAGATCGGCGATGCGATCTGAGAGCATTGCCTCACCCTCGAGCTGTGCAGCGTCAACCTCAGGCACGATTTACTCCTCGGCACCCTCAGCGGCCTCAGCGGCAGCCTTAGCGGCCTCGGCCTCTTTGGCGAGCTGCTTCTTGGACTTCTTGACGACGGTCTCGGTCTTCTCGCCCTCGTTGGCGGCCTTGACCAGAGCGGCGACGGCGTCGGTGAGCTGAGCGCCCTTTGACTGCCAGTCGGCGATCTTCTCGAGGTCGAGGTTGATGGTCTTGGGGGCGGTCATCGGGTTGTAGCGGCCAACCTCCTCGATGATACGACCGTCACGCGGGGCGCGGGAATCGGCGACGACGACACGGTAGTACGGACGCTTCTTAGCGCCGTGACGAGCAAGGCGAATCTTGACTGCCAAAGGAAACTCCTCCAACCAAGCAGCTTTAGGCTGCAACTACAAACAAACAGCTGAACATAATACGCCATCGACGCGGGCAGGTGAAGTCCGTGAGACCAACTTCTTCGGTGTAGTCGAGGGCAAATCCATATCTTAGACAAGAATTCAGGATTTGCAAGCACATACACGCACCCCACATGAGCTGCGCGGTATACTCATGACATGGAAAGACGCGAACATACATACGGTTATGAGGATGCCATGGGCGTCACGCCGCCGCCCTGGACGGGTCCGGCGGTGGGCCTGATGGACCTTGATGCGTTTTTTGCGAGCGTGGAGATGCTCGATCATCCCGAATGGCGCGGAAAGCCGCTCATCGTGGGCGGAGACGCCGATTCGCGTGGCGTCGTGTCCACGTGTTCGTATGAGGCACGTCGCTTTGGCGTGCACTCTGCCATGGCCTCGGCCGAGGCGCGGCGCTTGTGCCCGCAAGCCATTTGGACGCATGGGCATTTTAATCGCTACCGCGAGGTCAGCGCGCAGGTCATGGCGATTCTCGCCGACGAGACCCCGCGCGTTGAGCGCGTATCCATCGACGAAGCCTTTATCGATATCACACCGGGTCGCTTTGCGCCCGAAGACCCGCTGCTGGTTGCGCGGCGTATAAGCAACCGCGTGGCAGGGCTGGGAGTGACCTGCTCCATTGGCGTGGGCTGCAACAAGACGGTCGCAAAGATCGCAAGCGAGCGGGATAAGCCGTTTGGGCTGACCATCGTGCGCCCCGGAACCGAGCAGCGCTTTTTGGCCGCGCTGCCGGTATCTGCCATGAGCGGCATCGGGCGCTCGGCCGAGGAGCGACTGCGCCGCATGCGCATCTACACCCTCGGCGAGCTATCACGTGCACCGGAATCCACCTTGTCCTCTATTTTTGGCGTCAACGGCGAACGCATGCGCCAGCGTGCGCTGGGACTCGAAATCTCTGAAGTCACGAGTCTCGATGAAGAGCGCGAGGTCAAGTCGGTCAGCAATGAACGCACCTTTGCGAAAGATTTGACTGAGCGTGGGGATATTGAGGCGGCGATTGCGCTGTTGGGAGAGTCAGTGGGACGCCGCCTGCGCCGTCAGGGGCTGACGGGTGCCACGGTAACGCTCAAGCTTAAGTATTCGTATGGCAGCGGGCGTACGGCACAGCGCCGGCTGCCTCATCCGACCGACGATGAGAACATCTTCGTGGCGGTTGCACTCGAACTGCTCGACAACATCTGGCAGGATGGCATGCATGTTCGCTTAGCGGGCATCGGCATGAGCGACTTCGACCACCAAGGCGGCATCCAGACTGACCTGTTCTGCGAGATCGATGACCGCGGAGCCCAATCCAGCGACCGCCGCGACCTCTCCGTCGCCATCGACGCCGTCCGAGACAAATTCGGCGACACCGCCCTTTCCTTCGGCCGCCAATCCCGCTTCAACGATTAACCGCCTTTGGGCAAAAAGAAAGCCGGGCAGGTGCGGAAACCGCACCTGCCCGGCGATATGCGTGAGGGTAGCTAAACCCCGTCTCAAATGAGCTACTAGAGGAGGTTGAGGGGGAGCTGGGGGGCGTCACCCCAGAGCTTTTCGAGACGGTAGAAGTCGCGCGCCTCGGGAGTGAAGACGTGGACGACAACCGAACCATAGTCCATGAGCATCCAGGTCTTCTGTTCGCGACCCTCGATGGAGAACGGGTGCTCGCCGCAAGCCTCGGCGACCTTCTCCTCGATCTCGTCGACGATAGAATCGACCTGGCGGTTGTTGGTACCGGTGGCAAGCACAAAGTAGTCGCATACGTCGGAAAGCTCGGTCAGGTCGAGCACCTGAACGTCCTCGCCCTTCTTGTCGTAGGCGGCCTGCGCGGCGGCGCGGGCGACATCCTCGGCGGCGACACCGCTCGCGGACAGCGAGGCGGCAGTGCGGTCGGACGTGGCAACGAAACTCTTGTGCTCCACACCTTCAAGAATCTGCTCGCCGGTCATGGTCTCGTCGGCCATGGAATACCTCTTTCTAGACAGCCCGAGCTAGCGCAGCTGGGCGTAATGGTTGTAAATCGTAATAGCCGTGGGATAAAGATAGCGCCCGGACTGGATCACATAGACCAGACCCTGCGCAAAACAGGAGAAGAACAACTCATCGAGCGTCGACTCCCCCACCATCTCGCGCAGGGCATGCGCATAGTCACCGTGGCGGTTGGGCTCGATGGCATCGGCCACAAAGACCACCATATCGAGCGGCGTCATGTCACAGGCACCCACGGTATGACGGTCGACAGCCTGGAAAACGGCCGGCGACAGTTCGGGAAAAAGCTGCGGAAGTTCATAGGCGGCAACAGGGCCATGCAAAAGCGGCGTCGCGGCGGAAGGAGAGCCGGCAATCTTAATGCCGTAGTGCAGAGCGCGCGTGACCAGCTCGTCGTCGGAGAGCACTTTGTCCCAGTCATGGATCAGGCCGGCGGCGGCGGCATCAAAGCGGTCAACGCCGTAGACCTCGGCCAGATGAAGTGCGGTCTCGGCAACACCCAGCGAATGCACATAGCGCTTGCGCTTATCCTTCATGCGAACATCGAGCAGCTCTTGAATGCGCTTGAGCAGCGCGCGCTCATCGCCCTCAAACTGATCCTCTACCGACAACGTAGACCCCCATCACTCAAAATCTTCTTGGCCCAAATCGGCATATAGCCTGCGCTTGCGAATGTAGCCGAGCACAGACTCGCTCGTAAGATAGCGCACGCTCATGCCGCGGGCAACTCGCTTACGAATGTTCGTCGAGCTGATCGCCAGCGCCGGAATCTGAATATAGCGCACGTCGAACGGCAGCCCCGACTCTTTGATTCGGGCACGCGCCGTATCGATATCAAAGCCCGGTCGCGTCGCCGCAATAAAGGTAGCAAGCTCAGCGATTCGTTCGGCATCATGCCAAGTCACAATATCGATAATCGCGTCGGCGCCCGTAATAAAGTAGAGCTTTACCTGCAGCGGGTAAAAGTCGCGAAGGGCATGAAGCGTATCGGCCGTGTAGGTTACGCCCGGACGGTCGATCTCGAACCGACTCGCCAAAAAGGCCGGGTTCGCGGCGGTGGCGAGGACCGTCATGGCATAACGGTCCTCGGCAGGCGTCACCGGCTTGTCAAGCTTAAAAGCAGGAGAGCCCGCCGGCATAAAGAGCACAGCGTCCAAGTCGAGCGACTCGCGCGCCTGCTCGGCGGTCACCAGGTGCCCGTAATGGATGGGATCAAAGGTGCCACCCATAATGCCGAGCCTAAACTCCTGCCCGTCCTCTAGAGGAAGCTCGGGCAGACCGATTCCACCGCGCAGCGACATGGCTTACTCGCCCTCCGAGGTCTCGGTATCGCCCGCGGCATCCGCCGCATCGACAACCTCGACGCCCTCATCCGCAGCATCGGCCACGTCAATGGCTTCAACGGCAACGTCCTCGCCAGCATCCTCGAGCTCCTCGTACTCCGAGAAGTCCTCGGCGCCCTCAAAGTCAAAGGCGCGCTGGCAAATGCGGACCTCGTCGCCCGCACGGCAACCGGCCTTCTCGAGCGCATCGTCAACACCCATACGCGCAAACTTATGCTGCAGGTAAATGACGGCTTCCTCATTTTCCCAGTCGGTCTGAATGACCATGCGCTCGATGGCACGACCGACCACGCGGAAGGCACCGGGCTCTTCCTGGACAATGCGGAAACGCTTCTCTCGCTGCAGGCGACGGCGCTCCCATTCATCGTCGCGCAGGTCGACCGGCTCATCGGAGACCGCCAGCTCGGCGCGCAGCTTAGCCACCTGCTCACCCACGGCAAGCATCAGCGTGTTGAGGCCGGCGCCCGTCACGGCAGACACGGCAAAGAACATATGGCCATCGTCGAGCGCTGCGCGCTTGAGGTCGGCAATCTTATCGGCCGTGCCCGGCGCGTCGCACTTGTTGGCAACGACAATCTGCGGACGCTCCGAAAGCTCGGCGCCATACTGCTCGAGCTCGCGGTTGATGATGCGATAGTCCTCGACCGGATCGCGATCCTCAAAACCACCCGTCATGTCGACGACATGCATGATTAGGGCCGTACGCTCAATGTGGCGCAGGAACTGGTGACCCAGGCCCTTGCCCTCGCTCGCGCCCTCGATGAGACCGGGGACGTCGGCAACGACGTAAGAATATTCGCCGGCACGCACCATGCCGAGGTTCGGCACGAGCGTGGTAAACGGGTAGTCAGCGATCTTGGGGCGGGCGGCACTCATGCGCGCAATGAGCGATGACTTACCCACCGAGGGAAAGCCCACGAGCGCGGCATCAGCCATAAGCTTCATCTCGAGCTCGATCCAGTGCTCCTCGGCCGGCTCGCCCAGCTGAGCGAACGCGGGCGCGCGGCGCACCGACGTCACAAAGTGCGTATTGCCCAGACCACCGGCACCGCCGGGCGCCACGACAACGCGCTCGCCATCGTGAACGAGGTCGGCAATCTCGAACATCGGGGTCTGCGTCTCGGGGTCGAGCTCGCGCACCACGGTACCCATAGGGACCTTGAGAATCAGGTCCTCGCCGCTCTTACCGTTACGACGGGCACCCTGCCCGTGCGTGCCGCGCTCGGCGCGGAAGTGATGCTTAAAGCGGTAATCGATCAGCGAAGACAGCTGAGCATCGGCCTGGATGACGACATTGCCGCCACGACCGCCGTCGCCGCCATCGGGGCCGCCCTTGGGGACAAATGCCTCGCGCCTAAACGACATGCATCCGGCTCCGCCGTCGCCGCCGCACACGTTAATGCGGCTGATATCGGTGAACTGTGACAACAGAATCGCCTCCTACAAAAAAGAGGGAGACCCTTGAATCCTAAAACTCAAGTGCCTCCCACATATGTGCTCTATGAAGGGTGAATTACGCGTTCGCGAGCGGGCGTACGCTGACCCTGTGCTTGATACCCTTGTGGAACTCAACGGTACCGTCGACCAGCGCGAACAGCGTGTCGTCCTTACCACGGCCAACGTTCTCACCCGGGTGGATGTGCGTGCCGTGCTGACGGACGAGAATCGTGCCCGTGGTTACCGTCTGTCCGGCATAGCGCTTCGTGCCAAGGCGCTGACCGCGGGAGTCACGGCCATTACGGGAGGAACCGAGTCCTTTTTTGTGTGCCATTGTGTATACCTACTCTTTCGTTACGAGTGTAATCTACTCGGCGACGGGAGCCTCGGCAACAGCCTCGGCCTCTGCCTTGACAGCCTTCTTGGCGCGGGACGTAGCCTGGACCTTCACGATCTTCAGCTTGGTGAGCTGCTGACGGTGACCCTTCAGACGACGATAGCGCTTGCGCTTGTGGAACTTGAAGACCAGCTGCTTCTCGCCCTTGAACTGCTCAACGATCTGAGCGGTAACCTTGGCCTTGGCCAGCTTGTCGGGATCGGTGACGATCTTCTTACCATCGTTGAGGAAGATAACCGGCAGGGTGACCTTGTCGCCCTCATTGCCCTCGATCTTCTCGACGGTGATGACATCGTCGGTGGCGACCTTGTACTGCTTGCCGCCCGTGTTAACGATTGCGTACATGTTTACTTGCCCTTCATGCATCAGTTAGTGCAACAGCCGAATATAGTAGCAGGCGAAAATACCCCCGTCAACGAGTATGTGGAGCAAATCCACAAGTTCGCACAGGTATGGGGCTGACGAGTCGGCCCTCGTCGTCCTCGCATGCTTGATTCTGACGCTCGACATCGTAGGAGCAGATGGTCACGAGGTCTTGCATACCGGTGGAAACAATAGGTGCATCCACGCCCGGGGTCAAGCCCTGCAACAAAACATCAGCAGCAGAAAGCAAAATTTCCGGACGCATGGAGCCCTCGTTGTCGGCATGGGTGTCGAGCATGAGCACCAAATGGTCTGGGCGCTCCCCCGCCGTGAGCTCATAGCCCACGAGCGTGTGATCCAAATCCAAGCGCTTGCTCTTTTTGCCGCGCGCGTAGTCGATGCCGTGGCCCGCGCGCAGCGTGTCGATCGCACGACGCACCTCGTCGGCGCTTACGGGCGCCTCGGGATCCAAGTGCAGGTCGATGCGATACGACAGGCGCGTGAGCTGCGCCGTCAACGCCGGCGTGCGCACGTCGATGTACGCCGCCTCGATGGGCGCCAGATCGGCCGGAGACGCCGCAGCCAGGCGCCCAAACGCCTCGTCGAGCGCCACGAACTCGGTCATAAACAGGTCATACCACTCGCAGGTCGACGACGTACCCACCGGCAGCGCCGAAGAGAAGCCCACGCGCATGTGCGGAGAGAAGCCCTGCGTGACGGCATAGGGAAGTCCCGCACGGCGCACGATGCGCTCAATGGTATGGATTACTTCGAGATGGCCCAGGTACTTAAGGCGATCGCGCTTGCCATAACGAACACGAAGCCTAAAGAGCGAGGGGTTGTCGGTCAGGCGTTCACTCATGCGCGATCACCCATCAATACATTCTTGGCGTGGAGCGTGGGGCAGATCCCGCAGCCGGTGCACGACGTGCGGGTACAGTCGGGAGTCGTGACGCCCTCGAGCGAGCGACGGTACTCGCGCTCGAGGAAGCCGCGCGTGCAGCCGGGGCTCACGTGCTCCCACGGCAGGCGCCAGTCCAACTCGTAGGGCAGGTGCACGAGCTCATTGAGGTCGATGCCGTTTTTGGCAGCAGCTTCCTTCCAGTTATCGAGCGAGAAATGCTCTACCCAGGCGTCAAAGCGAGAGCCCGAGCGCCAAGCATCAATGATGACGGGCGTCATGTCACGACCGGCGCGGGAAAGCGCGGCCTCGATGAGCGAGGTCTCGGCATCGTGGTAATGCACGCGGACGGCACGGTTGCGAACGCTCGTGATGAGCAGCTTCTGGCGACGCTTGACGTCGTCGTAGTCGAGCTGCGGGCACCACTGGAACGGCGTGGCAGCCTTGGGGATAAAGACCGAAACCGAGATGGACACCGAGATCGAGCCGCGACGAGCCTTGGGCACCACGGAACGACCGAGCTCCAGCACGTGATCGGCCAGATTGGCGATGGCCACGATGTCCTCGTCGCGCTCGCCGGGAAGGCCCATCATAAAGTAGAGCTTCATGCGGTTCCAGCCGGCCTCGAAGGCCGCCTTGGCCGCACGGTCCAGGTCCTCTTCGGTCACGTTCTTGTTAATGATGTCGCGCATGCGCTGGCTGCCGGCCTCGGGCGCGAACGTCAGTCCGCCCTTCTTTTCGCCGGCGACCGACTCGGCCATATCCACGCCAAACGAATCCAGGCGCTGCGAGGGAATGGACACGCGAATGCCCGTATCTTCCAGACGGCGGTTCAGGCGACCGAGTACATCGCGGATGCAGGAGTGATCGGTGGTCGAAAGCGAGGTCAGCGACACCTCGTCATAGCCGGTCTTTTCCAGACCCTGAATCACCGACGAGACGATCTGGTCGGCCGAGCGCTCGCGCACCGGGCGATACGTCATACCGGCCTGACAAAAACGACAGCCGCGGGCGCAGCCGCGCAGGATCTCGATAGACAGGCGGTCGTGAACCAGCTGTGCATAGGGCACGCACGACTGCGACAGCGGATTCGTGGCGCCGAAATCCTCGACGACGCGCTTGTAGACCACGGTCGGCGCATCCTTGCCCTCACGCGGCACGGTGTAGCCATGCGGCGAGCAGGGCTCGTCGTGACGAACCTCATAGAGCGACGGCACGTAGTTGCCGGCAATGGATGCAAGCTGCTCGACAATCTGCACGCGCGGGACCCCTTCGTCACGCAGGCGGCGATGCAGCTGGCAGGTCTCGAGCAGCGATTCCTCGCCCTCACCGATGAGGATGGCATCGAAGAAGGCCGCGTACGGCTCGGGGTTGTACACCGAGGGGCCGCCGGCGATGATAATGGGGTCGTCCTCGGTGCGGTCAGCCGCTAACAGCGGAATACCAGCGAGGTCGAGTGCCTCGAGAAAGTTCGTCACCGCCATCTCGTGCGGCACATGCAGACCGACGATATCAAACGAAGCGACCGGCGCTGCTCCCTCGAGCGAGAGCAGCGGAATGCCCGCCTCGCGCATGGCGTCACCCATATCGGGCCACGGCACATAGCCACGCTCGCAGGAGATGCCCTCAGCCTGGTTAAGGATGTTGTAGAGGATGGCGATACCCTGGTTGGGCAGACCGACCTCGTACACATCCGGATAGATCAGGCAGCAACGGTAGTCGGCATCGGCCTTGGAAAGCGTACCCCACTCGTGATCGATATAGCGACTCGGCTTCTCGACCTTGGCGAGCAACGGCTCAATTAAATGAAAACAATCTTGGTATGCAACGCGCAACGGAAAACCCCTAAGCAGCGAGATCTGATGCGTCCTGATAGGACGCCATAGGACGGGTAGCGCCCGCGACCGTGGTCACCAGATCGCGAACGCGGGAGAACGTGGCAGTGACCACCTCGTTGGCACGGCTGTAGTCGACATCGCGCTCGTAGAGCGAAACGAGCGCACGGCCCATGCCATAGGTGCCCGCGGCAGCAGTGAGCGCCTTGACGGCAAACCCAATATGCGGCGTCTGCTTGACGAGCGCGCGGGTGACCGCGCGGATCACAAGACCGCCGGCAAGCACGCCCGCGACCTCGTAGCCGCGCTCGGGCTTAATGCCGCGTCCAAAGACGGCAGCGAGCTCAAAGAGCATGCCCACCTGCGCCAGCGCCATAACGGGATAATCGGCGCCCGGCAAAAACACCAGCGCGCCGGTCGCCATATTGGTGAGCGCGCACGAGGTGATGATACGATTGGCGGCCGCGATGCGCATGAAGGCAAAGTTCGCCGCAAAAGCCGTTTCCTTGTCGGTGCGATCGAGAATCCAGCGGGCAAGCGTCTCGAGCAGATACGTCTTATCGGTTGCCGCTACCACGCCGAGCATGGGCGTGGACTCCTCGATAAACGGCACCTCCACAGCAGACTCGGCAAGCACGCACACGGGCGCGCCGGCGATCACGAGCTCCTGCACGGCACTCTCCAAGCGGTCGGAACCACACGAGAGCACCAGCACCACATCGGTATCGGTCTTTGGAGCAATTCGCTCCTCCCCGAGACGCTCGACGCGCACAATGCCCGAGGTCGTCTGCGGCACAAAGGCGTCACGCACCGTCTCGGCCAGAAAGCGCGAGGCGGACGAATCCAGATAGACCGAGACGCGCACCGGCGTATCGGAATCCTTCTTAACGGACGCGCCCATCTTAAAAGCGCGGGTCAGCTTATCTACGGGAATTTTCATAGCAAACCCCTCCAGCGGTTACGCGGCGCCCGAACGATGCCGCCATATGGATTGTACGATACCCACCGTCAGCAGCTGAATCATCATCGAAGACGAACCGAAGCTAATAAACGGTAGCGGAATACCGGTAATCGGCATCATGCCGATGCACATGCCGATGTTTTCGAAAGTCTGAAACGCCCACATGCCAACGATGCCCACACACGAAAGACGCAAAAACAGCGACTCACACTTAAAGGCGACGCGAATCGTCGAAAAGATCAGCAGCACGTAGAGGCACAGGAGCAAAAAGGAACCGCAAAAGCCAAAGGTCTCGGACAGGAAGGCGAAGACGAAGTCGGTGTGGAACTCAGGCAGAAAGCCGCCGGCCGACTGCGTCGCATGGCCCAAACCCTTACCAAAGAAGCCGCCCGAGCCAACGGCGATAAGCGACTGCTGCAGGTTGTAGGCATCGTCCGAATCGGCATTATCGGGGTCGATAAAGACCGTCAGACGGTTCATCTGATACTGCTTGATGAGCACATCGTGGCCGAGCAACGAATCAAAAACCGAATCGAGCGCCAGAACGAGGGCCACCAGGCCCACGAGCAGGGCCAGGGTCGACAGCACCCATTCGCGGCGTGCGCCGCTCATACAAATGACGATGGCGCCCGAAACCAACACAACCAGGCCCGAGCCCAGGTCGCCCATGGCAACGACGGCCAAAAACGGAATGGACAGCATGCCGCAGAGCTTGACGTAGTCGCGAACGGTATCGATGCGACCGTTATACTGCGAGCCAAGCGTAGCAATAAAGAAGATGGTGATGAGCTTGGCAAGCTCAACCGGCTGGAACGTCAAACCGATACCGGGAATCTTGATCCAGCCCGTCATGCCCAGACCGCCCGTATAGGACAGGCCCGGAATCTTGGGCGAGAAGATCACGATCAGGTCGATGACGAGCAACGCCGTCGAGAAATTGGAAATACCGCGCAGGTCGGTACGCCAGACCAACACCGCCAGCACCGCTCCGATGCCGATTCCCAGCAGATGGCGTGAGAACGAAGCATCGGCCTTAAACTGCGAAGCCGACCAGATGATGATGGCACCGTAGGCGACGAGCGCCACAGTGGCCACGAGCACACCGATATGCACCTTTTGGCGAAACGTGCCGCGCGAGGCCGAAAGTTGCTTGTTGACGCGGTCCAGGCTGCTGCGAGAGCCGGTCTTGGTTGAACGGAACAGATCAGCCGGAGAAAAATCCATCGCAACCTCCTATCGAACCGAAGAATCGCCCGAGGCCGAAGAGGTATCGGGCTCGTCATAAATCACGCCGAGCACGTCGCGCACGACATGCATCGCGGTATCTGAGCCGCCGCCGCCCTGCTCCAGGACGGTAGCGATGACATACTTGGGATCATCGGCCGGTGCATAGGCGCAGAACCACGCGTATTCGTCCTCGCCACTTTTCTCGCCCGTGCCCGACTTGCCGTATACCTGCGGCGTCAGGGTGCCAAAGTGAGCCGCCAGGGACGTCGATGCCGTGTAAATCACGTCGTGCATGCCGTTGCGAACAAGAGCCAAATCCGAATCGCTGTTGATCTTGGCCTCCAGGCGCTTCTTCTTGCCCTTGCCATTGTACTTATAGGCATCGCCGTCGCCATCGCGCGACACGGCAGACAAAAATACGTGAGGCACGTACTGTTTGCCGCCGTTGGCAAGACCCATATAGGCGCACGCCATCTGCAGGGGCGTCACCAGAATGTCGCCCTGGCCGATAGCAATGTTGGTCATATCGCCGGCATTCCACTTGCGGTCCTCGGCAGAGGCGTCGGTGAAGTATGACTCTTTCCACTCGGCATCGGGAATACGACCCGCGCCCTCACTCGGCAGATCGATACCGCAGGTCTTGCCTAGGCCCCAGCGACGAAAGACCTCCTGCAGGCCCTCGGGATGTTGCTCGTCATAAAAGAACGCCTTACCCATGTCGTAGAAGACGGGGTCGCACGAGTTGGCGATACCCGACTGCAGCGTCATGGTGCCGTGGCCAGACGTCAGCCAGCAGCGCTTGCCCCAAGCCTTGCCCAGACCCGTCCAATAACCCGTGCAGTTGGTTGTCTGCGTTGAAGTGTAGGTTCCAAACTCAAGACCGGCCAGTGCCGAGAGCGGCTTGATGGTCGAGGCCGACATGTACTGTCCGCTAATGGCGCGGTTGAGCAGCGGGTGCGAACCCTTGTCATCATTGAGCTCGGTCCACACGTCATTTGAGACGCCGCCGATAAAGACGGACGGATCGAACTTGGGCTGGCTCGCCATGCCCAGGATCTCGCCATTGTTGGGATCGAGACACACCACAGCGCCGTTGCCGGCATTGCTGTAGCCAGTGGTCTTGGCAAGCTCGATAGCGCTCGCCAGCGCCGTCTCACAGGCCTGTTGGATCTTAAGGTCGAGCGTGAGCTTAATGTCGGAGCCGGCCTTCGCGGGCACGGCGCCGGCCTGACCGGTCACATTGCCCGAGGCATCGACCTTGACGGTCTGCTCGCCACGAATACCCTGCAGCAGGTTTTCGTAGTAGCTCTCAACGCCCGCCTGGCCCACGATATCGCCCGACTGGTACGTAATCTTGCCAGCAGAAGCATCATCATCGCCAGAGGTTTTCTTATTCTGGGCCTCGAGCTGCTCGGAGGTAATGGTGCCGGTATAGCCCAAGATATGGCATGCCGTCTCGCCGTATGGATACTGGCGCTCGGTACGCTCGGCAATCTTGACGCCCGGGAACTCGCCGGCGTGTTCCTTGATATAGGCAACCGTGGAGCGACGGACGTCCGTCGCGATGGTATGCAGGCTCTGAGCGCCCTCTGTATTGTCCTGAATATTGCGAAGGACCGCCACATAAGGCATTCCAAGCACGTTGGCAAGATGGCGAACCAGAACCTCATCCTCGGCAAGGTCGCGGTAGGCCACGACAGCAAGTGAGGGACGGTTCTGGACAAGCGCCACGCCATTGCGGTCGAGGATGCGGCCGCGCACAGCGGGTGTGGTAACGGTGCGAGTCTGATTACTATTGGCCTGCTTCTCGTAATAGTCCGACGAGACCATCTGCATGCCCCACAGCTTGACGGCAAGTGCCGCAAACATCGCGCCCACACCCGTGGTGAGGATGGAAAAGCGGCCCTTAAAGGCGGTCGCCGCGGTATTGCCCTCGCCCTCGGTGGCGCGCGGGGCCGTTCCATGCTGTGTATCGTAGGTAAAACGGGAATCGCCTCGACGCATGATGACCAGCGCGACCACGATGGCCACAACCAGCACGATACCGGCGATAATAACCGTCATCTGGGAAGACATCTACGGGCCTCCCCTATTTGAGCTTGCGGGTCTTGGGCTTAAAGCGCATACCCGTCTGGCGTCCGCCACGTGCGGAGAATCCATAGCCGGACTGCGGCACGACGCCGGACATCAAAAACGGAATGGCAACCAGACCCGTCAGGATCGAGGACGGCAGCGCATGGCCGAAGATCGCCACGACAAAGCTCGTCTCCAAACCCATAAACAGCAAGATGATGCTGTAGATCACATTAATGACGAGCGCAAAGGCGCCCACGGTGACGCCGCGCGCACTCGGGGTACCGCCCGTCTGACCGACGGCGCTGTGCACCAGGGCAAAAGAACCCACGGTCAGCAGGAGCGACATAACGCCCACCGGCACGGCAGCGGACAGGTCATAAAACAAGCCGCTGCAAAAACCGCACACGACGGCACGGGTCGGGTCGCCCGAGAACACGCTTAGGCACACCAGGATAATCATGAAGTTGACGCGACCTCCCGCAATGGAGATCTGCGGTGCCAGGCCTGCCTGCAGCAGCACACACACAATGGCGGCGATTACAAACGTGCGGGAGCTCATCCCCTGCTCGTGTAGATCCATGGACATGCCCCCTATTCGCTCGAGCCAGAATCGGTCGTCTCGGACGTGTCGGAACTGTCATCCGAGCTCTCGTCCTTCGTCTTGGTCGCAGCATCGCGCGACGTTCCCTGCGGCGTGCTGTTGGCCGTGCTCACGTCCTCATCCGAGGCCGACTGTTCGTCGGTCAGCGAGGTGATGACCAGCACTTCCTCGTTGTTCTCGGCCGTGGTCTGAGCGCGCACCACAATGGTGTAGTACACGTCGTTTGCCGATTTCTCAACCGACGAGACGGTGCCAAGCGGAAGGCCCTTGGGGAACACGCCACCGATGCCAGAGGTCACGATGATATCGCCAACCTTAACATCGGAGTCGACGCTCACGTACTCAAGACGCAGCGTGCCGTCAGCCTGACCCTGCAGCATACCCTGGGCGCGCGTGTCCTGCACCATGGCGGACACGCCCGAGTTCTCGTCGCCAATCAGGCGCACGGTAGAGGTCTTGGCCGATACCTCGATAATCTGGCCGATAACACCGGCAGAACTCGTCACGGGCATGTTGATGGTAAGGCCGTCGGCAGAGCCCTTGTCGATGGTAACGGTCGAGGTCCAGGCATCGCCGGAGGCACCAACGATACGAGCTGCGGTCGATTTGAGGTTGTAGGTCGATTGCAGCCCGACCAGGCCCTCCAGGCGCTCGGCAGTCTTTTGAGCCTCAGAAAGCTCGGCGACCTTAGAGGTCAGCTCCTCATTTTGCTTCTTGAGCTCGTCGAGCGTGTCCTGCGACGCCGTTAGGTTAGAGAACACGTTGCCAATCGCATTGAAGGGAGCCGCCACAGCCGAGCCCACAAAGCGCACCGGAGAGGTAATCGTCGTTACGCCCGAACGCACGGCATGAATCGGCCCTGCCTCGCCCTCGCGGATGTAAAACGTGAGCAGCAACACCGAAATCAGGCTGAAAACAATCAACGGGCGCATACCCGTTGATTGTCGCTTGGTATTCAGATTTGTGGAGAAACCCGAAGATCGTGCCAAATGGAATCCACCTTTTGGAAATTAAGCATTGGTCTGGACGAAGCCGCCATCAAACGCATTGGCCTCGAGCACGCGGGCACAGCCGTTAACGACGTTATCGAGCGCCGTGGGGCTGACGTTGACCGAAACACCGGTCTCATCGCGCAGGCGCACGTCGAGACCGCGCAGCAGCGCGCCGCCACCAGTCAGCAAAATGCCGTAGTACATAAGGTCCGAGGCAAGATCGGGAGGCGTAGCGTCGAGTGCGTCCTTGACGGCCTTGGCCATCTCGTCGAGCGGCTTGTTGAGCGCGCGACGAATCTCCTCGCTCTCGATGCGCACGGTCTTGGGCAGACCGGTGATCACGTCGCGGCCGTTGACCTCGACGTCGAGCTCGTCCTTGAGCGGCACGGCGGAGCCGACCTTGATCTTGATGTCCTCTGCCGTACGCTCGCCGATGGCCAAGTTGTAGGCATCACGAACGTGCGTGAGGATGGCCTGATCGAACTCGTCGCCGGCAATACGGATGGACTGCGAGACGACGATGCCACCCATAGCGATAACGGCAACCTCGGTGGTACCGCCACCGATGTCGATGACCATGGAGCCGGTGGGCTCCTCGACAGGCAGGTCGGCGCCGATAGCAGCAGCCATGGGCTCCTCGATCAGGTAGGCCTGGCGAGCGCCGGCCTGGATCGTAGCCTCAAAGACGGCACGCTTCTCGACCGACGTGACGCCGGAGGGAACGCAAACGACAACGCGCGGACGCGGGGTCCACGGATAGCGCTTCTCGGAAGCCTTGTCGATAAAGTAGCGAAGCATGGCCTCGGTAACATCGAAGTCGGCGATGACGCCGTCCTTCAGGGGACGAACGGCCACGATGTTGCCGGGCGTACGGCCGAGCATGCGCTTTGCCTCGATACCGACCGCCAGGATGCGCTCGTCGTTCTTGTCGATGGCGACAACAGAGGGCTCGCGAATGACGATGCCCTTGCCACGCACGGAGACAAGCGTATTTGCGGTGCCGAGGTCGATGGCAAGATCGCCCGCATAGCTACCGAAGAACATATCCATCAAAGAAAACAACGCAACTCCTGATGTGTTGGATGATTGCTGGAAAACTACTAGATCATCATACTAGCGCAAGCCCGGCACCTCACTTGCGGTGAAGCGCCGGGCAAAGCTAAATCCCATAAGGTCACTACTGGTTGTCAGCAGCCGAGAAATCCATATCGAGCGAGGAAACGGCCCAGCCGATATGGTTGTCGGAGCGCACGAATTTGACGGTGTACTCCTGCTCGCCGCCCTTGGACAGCGATGCCTTCACCTTAGCGGTCGTCTCGGTCATGGACTGATCCATGCCCTCGACGGACACGGTGGCACCCTGCGGAATCGAAGAGATGATCATCGACTTGGCGTCCTCGGACAGGCTCGAGGCCAGGCAAGACTCGGCCTTTGCGGTGTCACCGTCGCCGGCAGCCTGGAACAGATCGGTAACGACAGACTCCTGAGACGGGAAGCCAAAGCCGCGCGTGTAGGCAAAGCCCAGACCGCCCGCGGCGATCAAAATGAGCAGAAGCAGCACGATGAAGACTTTGAGACCCGTGTGGCGATGGCGACGACGGACCTTGGCCTGCTTACGGTCCTGACGGTCCTGCTGGACCATCTCGGACTCGGACAGCGTAAAGAAGCCGGTGTCCGAGGGATCGGGCATAAACTGACCGGTCGCGCCCGTAGGATCGAGCGGGTCAACGGCAGGAGCGTCCATCGCGGGCGCCGGAGCCGTGGCCATAGCCGTCTGGGCAGACAGCGCGGCAAGCGAATCGTGCACGCGGGCAAGCTCATCGGCCTGCTCGGAGGTGAGCTGGTAGATGCCATCGGCAGTGGCAGCGTTAAAGGCGTCGAGTGCGTCGGACGGACGGCCGGCGGCAGAAAGCGCCTGACCCATGCCGGCGTTGAGCGCACGCGTGTCGTCGCGGGGGCCGGCAAAGTCGATAGCCGTGCGGTAGGTCTCCACGGCATCCGCCGGACGGCCGAGCTTAATGAAGCAACGACCGAGCTCGCCGAGTGCAGCGGCAGGAGCCGGATTGGCGCCGTCGATGGCGGCCTGACGGAAGGCAGTACCCGCGTTGGCATAGTCGCCCGACTGGAACAGCGCATTACCCAGGCCCAGATAGGCCTTGAACGGCGTGGCATAGGAAGCGTCCTGCGTAGCGGCAGAAAACGCCTGGGCGGCCGTCGTGTAGTCGCCCACGGCGGCGAGTGCCTTGCCGCGGTTGGTGAGCAGCGCGCCGCGCTTGCCATAGGTGCCGTCGTTGAGGGCGGCGGCATAGGCCTCGGCGGCCTCGGCATACATGCCCAGGTGCATCAAGGCGTTACCACGAAGGTGATCGGCCTCGCCCATAATCTCATCGGGAGTTTTTGCCGCCCCAAGCATCTGGGCTGCAGCGGAAAAATCACCCGCGCGGTAAGCGGCGCGGCCCTGTTGGATCAGCTGGCTATTCAAGGAAGTCCCCTTTACTCGTGAACGATCTCGACATGGACGATCTCGTCGCCGGCACGCAGCTGCGAAATCACATCGAGACCCTCGACCGTGGTACCAAAGACGGTGTAACCGGAATCGAGGTTATGCTGGGCGCCCAGGCAGAAGTAGAACTGCGAACCCGCGGAATCGGGGTCCATGGAGCGTGCCATGGCAAGGGCACCATCGACATGGCTGTTGCGCGGATTGGTGGCAAACTCGCCCTTGATGCAGTAGCCGGGGCCACCGGTACCGGGCATGCCGTCGGGGCCCTCAAGACCGGCAGCGACGTCGGCGCCGGACATATCGCGGGTATTGGGATCGCCGCCCTGAATGACAAAACCGGGCACATAGCGATGGAACTTAAGGCCATCATAGAAACCCATCGTGGAAAGCTCGCAGAAGTTCGCGACATGAATGGGTGCGCCCTCACCGTCAAACTTGACCTTGATGGTACCCTTCGACGTCTCGATAACGGCGCACTCGTCGCCGGCAAGCTGATACTCGGGCGTGTAGAGCTCTTTCTTAAAACCAAACATGTGGTTCCTTCCTCGTGCGTTTAAAGCATATTTGTACGAATTGTAGCAATAAGCATGCGCTTACATCAATTGCGCACGTAGGTTATGCCGACTATGGCGAACTAATTTTAGGAACGCTGCTGCGGCTTCCAGGAGCCCACGTTGGCGTCGTACTGATTCAGCGCGCTGTTGCCGCCCTGTGCGATGGGCGCCAGGATCTCGCTCTGGTGGGAACTCATCGACTCGCCATCGGGAATGGCCAGCGAGATATCCCAGCTCTGGCAGATCACGTCGACGCGCTCGTACATCCACTCGGCAAGCTGCTTTAAGTGGGCGATGTCATCCGCATAGACCGTATCGTCCTGGTGCTTAAGGTTGTTGAGCTCATCTTGCGTCTTTTTGATCTGGTCGCGCAGGGCGTAGGCACTCTGCGACAACTCCTGGCGGGTGGACAGCGGCGTTCGAAGATAGCCGTTGTTAAAGGAATCGATGACCTCGCCGATCTGGTCCTCGTCACCGTAGGACACGATGGTCTGATACAGACCGTCGAGCCTGGTATAGAGCTGATCATCGGTAAGCACGGTTTCTTCCTGGACCACCTCGGCAGAATCGTCTTGCTTGGTATCGTCCTCAGTCGCCTCGCCCTTTTGGCGCGTAGGGAAGGTCGTCTGCGCGGCCTGACCAAACTGGTCATAGAAGCCAGGCATGACACCCATGGGATCGGCCGTCACGAACCAATAGGCACCGCCGCAAACGACGGCAAGGACCGCGATGACGATGAGTGGCTTGGGAATATGACGCTTGTGCTTGTGATAGGCGTCCTCGTCGGGATGCACCTTGCGCTTGGGTTTTTGAGCATCGTCATGCAGGGAAACCGGCGTGGGAATATCGACCTTGGGGATACCGAAATCCTTATCGAAAGCCGGCAGCACGCAGGTCTCGTTAGGATCGGCGGCGTCCGAAAGCACCGCAGCGGCAGAGGCCGGCGCATGAGGCACCTCGGTATCGATCTGCTCTTGCGTTAGGCGCGGAAAGCCTGCCGTGCGGCCCGCTGCCAGGTCGGATGCGGCCGCGTCCTCGGAGAGGATACCCGGAGCGGGGCGTCCGCATTTGGGGCACGTACGATCATGCGGAGAAAGACGGGCACCGCAGCCCTCACAGAACACGAACTCGGTGTGCTCGGGACCATCGCCCGGACCCACATAGGCGTTGCAGTAGGGGCAGAACGAGGCGCCGTCCTCGATAGTCTTAAGGCAATGCGGGCAGATCACGGCATCCTCTTTTCGAAGCAATTCAAACAATCGAGGTTAGAGCATAACATCGCCACGGCCCCACAGGAACAAGGCACCAATTCAACATCGCCAGGGCGCGTAGCTACTTCTTCTTTTTGCTTGGCATCGAGACTTTGATGCCTTGGGCGGACTTGGTCACACGAGAGCGCTTAGCTCCGGTACTCTTCTTTTTCTTGGGCTGGGCCTGGGCCACGCCCTCGAGTGCGCGGGCCTCGGCCTCGCGAGCGGTGCGATCTTCGCGGCGCTGCGCCATGTCGGCGGCGACGCGCTTGGCAAAACGTTCGGCCGTCGAGCCCGTCGAGCTCACCTTGCCGCCACCGCGACCCAGGCGGACGCGCACACCGCGGCCAAAACCAGTTGCGGCATGACGACGACGCGGCTTGAGCGAATCCATCATCGTGGCGAGCTTAAAGAACACCGAGCAGGTAAAGACCACGATGACAGCCAAGATAACCATCTGGCCCATCGACAGGTTGGCAATAGACAGCAGCTCCGGGAATCCGATAACGCCCACCAGGATGCCGGCTACTACAAACACAAAAAGCACCACACGTAGGGGCGTGAGAGGCTGCGAGATGCGCCAGATCAGGCTGACGCTCGCCGCGCACGACGTAAGCAGGCACATCGTAGACAGCGTGAGCTGGCTAAAGCCAAACACGCGCGCCACAAAGATATCGAGCGCCGCAGCCAAAATGACCGCAATCGACGCCGGCAGTGCACGCTTGAGTACGTTCGTCAAAAACGCACCCTTCACGCGAGCATTGTTGGGCTCAAGGCCCAACACAAAGCCCGGCGCGCCGATGCAGAAAAAGTTGATGAGTGTCATCTGGATTGGCTCGAAGGGGTACGGCGGCAGCGCGATGCACAGCGCCGCCAGGCCCATCGAGAACAGCGTCTTGGTCAGGAACAGCGAGGCCGAACGCTGCAGGTTGTTGATGGAGCGACGGCCCTCGGCCACCACGGCGGGCATCGAGGCAAAGTCGTTGTCGACGAGTACGATCTCGGCCACGTTACGTGCGGCATCGGAGCCGGCCGCCATGGCCACGGAGCAGTCGGCCTCCTTGAGCGCCAGCACGTCGTTGACGCCGTCGCCAGTCATGGCCACGGTGTGCTCGCGGCGCTTGAGCGCCTGCACGAGCTCGCGCTTCTGCTGCGGGGTCACACGACCAAAGACATGGTAGCGGTCCACTGCGGCATCGAGCTTGGCCGGCGTATCGAGCGTCGTGGCGTCCACATAAGCGTCCGCCCCCGGCACGCCCACCACGCGCGCGATCGACGACACCGTACGCGGGTCGTCGCCACTGATCACGTTGAGGGTCACGCCCTGCTCGTTAAAGTAGCCAATAGTCTCGGCCGCCGAGGTACGAATCTCGTCGCGGATGGTCACAAAGCCCACGGGCTCGGCCTCGCCCACCATATCGCCATCGGGTGTAAAGCCGTCCACGCGCGCCACCACGAGCACGCGGCAGGTATCGGCAAGCTCGGCGACACGGTTCTCGACCTGGACGAACGCACGATCAGAGAGCACAAACTGCGCCGCACCCATCACATAGGAGCCCTGCGCAAACGACGCGCCGCTCCACTTTTTGGAGGACGAGAACGGAATGACCGACAGCGGCTCAGACACCTCGACCGGGCGATCGGCGTAATAGTTGAGCAGCGCCTGGCAGGTCTCGTTGGCATCGGCCGAAGTCGCACGCGCGACGTTAGCCAGCGCAAAATCGAGCACCGTGGTATCGACGGGAACGGCCGCCTCGTCCGAGCCGGCGTCTAGGCTCACGCCCTCAACCGGCAGCGGATACGTGCCCTCGACCTCCATACGGCCCGACGTGATGGTGCCCGTCTTGTCCAGGCACAGCACGTCGACGCGAGCGAGCGTCTCGATGCAGTAGAGCTGCTGTGCCAGCACCTTGCGGCGGGCCAGGCGCACCGTGGCGATGGCGAGCACCGACGAGGTCAGCAGCACCAGGCCTTGCGGGATCATGCCCAGCAGGGCACCCACCGTGGACAGCAGCGCCGACGAAGGCACATGACCAGCCAACAGCTCGGAGAAGCACCACGAAAGCGCGCTATCGCCCGGGGTTCCCGCGGCATCCCACAGCTCGCTCACACTCGAGGCAAACAACGCCAAACCGAGCGGGATCATGATGATGCTCGCAAAGCGCACGATGGCGTTAAGCGCGTTCATGATCTCGGAATTGACCTTTTTGACGTATTTGGCCTCGTTATTGATCTTAGCCACGTAGTTGTCGGCGCCGACATGGATCACGCGAGCGCGCAGCAGGCCCGAGTCGATAAAGCTGCCGCTCATGAGCTCGGAACCGGGCTGTTTCTTGATAAGGTCGCTCTCGCCCGTCAGCAGGCTCTCGTTCACAAGCGCTTCGCCGGAAACCACCACGGCGTCAGCGGGAATCTGGTCACCGCGCCCCAGGCGGATGATGTCGTCGAGCACGATCTGGTCCAAGTCGAGCTCCACCTCGGCACCGTCGCGCACCGCGATGGCCTTCTTAGAGGTCAGCAGCGTGAGCTTATCGACCATCTTCTTGGACCGCATGGATTGAATGACGCCAATAGCGGTATTGAGGAACACCACAAACAGGAACGTCAGGTTCTTAAACGAACCGGTCAAAATGACCAGGAACGCCAAGATCACGTTGATCAAATTGAACAGCGTGCAGAGGTTCTCGATGATGAGCTCTTTGACCGACTTGGTCTTGAGCTCCATGTTGCGGTTGATCTTACCGGCGGCGATGCGCTCCTCGACCTCGGCGGTCGAGAGTCCGCGCTCGATATCCGTTGCTGCCATACCACGTCCCATCACGTCGCGTCGGTATAAGAAAAACCGCCCGGACCATGCGAGGTTCGGACGGTCTTACGTTCGATGGTGCCCCATGTTGGATTCGAACCAACGGCCTTCTGCTCCGGAGGCAGACGCTCTAATCCCCTGAGCTAATAGGGCCAACAGTTGGCATTATACCCAAGTGCACCACGGGCTATCATAATAAAAGAAAAAGCTTTGCAATTCCGAGGAAGACGAGCCGCAACGGCCCACTTTAGAAGGCAAAAGCGAGTCAGATAGTATAAACTCTCATGCACCATATATACACGGCTCGCGATGCGGGCCTTTTTTGCAAAAGTTATCCATCGAGGTGAGAGGCACACCATGATTGCAATTTTAAAGCAGAGCGCCAGCGACGAGGCCGTAAGCCATATCGTCAGCTGGATTGAGAAAAAGGGCCTGAAGACCGATGTCTCGCGCGGCGAGAACGAGACGATCATCGGCCTGGTGGGCGATACGACCAAGATCGACCCGTTCCTGCTCGAGTCCATGGATGTCGTCGAGCGCGTGCAGCGCGTCTCCGAGCCTTTTAAGCGCGCCAACCGCAAGTTCCACCCCGAGGACTCCGTCATCGACTGCGGCCACGGCGTCAAGATCGGCGGCGACCAGTTCCAGGTCATCGCCGGTCCCTGCTCCGTCGAGGGCGAGAACCTCATCCGCATCGCACGCCGCGTGAAGGCCGCCGGTGCCACGATGCTGCGCGGTGGCGCCTACAAGCCCCGCACCTCCCCCTACGCCTACCAGGGCATGGGCCCTGCCGGCCTCGACCTGCTGTGCGAGGCGTCTGCCGAGCTCGACATGCCGATCGTCACCGAGATCATGGACCCGCGCGACGTGCAGGTCTTCCTTGACAAGAAGATTGACGTCATGCAGATCGGCGCCCGCAACGCCCAGAACTTCCCCCTGCTCAAGGAGGTCGGCAAGACCCAGACCCCGATTCTGCTCAAGCGCGGCATGTCCGGCACGATCGACGAGCTGCTTATGGCAGCCGAGTACATCATGAGCGAGGGCAACGACAACGTCATCCTGTGCGAGCGCGGTATCCGCACCTTCGAGACCCGCACCCGCAACACCTTCGACCTTAACGCCGTGCCGGTGCTGCACCACCTGTCGCACCTGCCCGTCGTCGCCGACCCCAGCCACGCCACCGGCTACACCCGCTACGTCGAGCCCATGGCGCTCGCCGCGACCGCCTGCGGTGCCAACGGCCTGGAGATCGAGGTCCACGACGAGCCGAGCCGCGCCTGGTCCGACGGCGCCCAGGCCCTCACCCCCGATCAGTTCGACGACACCATGCGCCGCATCCGAGCCATCCGCGAGGTTGTCTGCCAAGAGACCATGGAGTAGCCCATGGGTACGGTGAGAAACGCGCGCGTTAACCAGGGCGGCCCCAAGTGCGCCGGCATCGTCGGCCTTGGCCTCATCGGCGGTAGCTTTGCCCGCGGCTATGCACAGGCGGGCGTCCGCGTGCTGGCCTGGGACCCCGATGACGATGTCATGACGGCCGCCAGCATGGGCACTGTCGCCGGAGAGCTCAACGACAAGACACTCGGCGAATGCGACATCATCGTCCTGGCTTGCTACCCCGAGGCATGCATCGAGTGGCTCGAGACGCACGCCAAGGCGCTCGCCGACGCCACCGACACCGACGCCATCATGGGCCCCGTGGTGATCGACACGGTGGGCGTCAAGGGCATCGTGTGCGAACGTGCCTTTGAGCTTGCCCGCGAGCACGGCTTTTACTTTGTGGGCGCGCACCCCATGGCGGGCACCCAGTTCTCGGGCTACGCTAACTCTCGTGCCGACCTGTTCCAGGGCGCCCCGCTGGTGCTCGTACCGCCCGCGGTAGACGATGCGCTCAAGCTGGAGCTTTTGGGCCAGGTGCGCGAGATGGTGCGCCCCTTGGGCTTTGGCAAGTTCAGCGTGACCAGCGCCGCCGAGCACGACCGCGTCATCGCCTTCACGAGCCAGCTTGCGCACGTGGTATCCAACGCCTACGTCAAAAGCCCCACCGCCCAGGTCCACCACGGCTTTTCGGCCGGTAGCTACCGCGATCTCACCCGCGTGGCGCACCTCAACCCGCAAATGTGGTCCGAGCTCATGATCGACGACGCCGACGCGCTCGCCTTCGAGATCGACCATCTGATCGAGTCGCTTGGCGCCTACAGCCGTGCGCTCAAGAACCGCGACCAGCGCCATCTGGAGAATCTCCTTGCCGAGGGCGACCGCATTAAGCGCGCACTCGACGACGAGGCCTCCCACTAGACCACCTATCACGCCAGGTCGAAAGGACCGAAGCTTATGGCGATTACCATCGATATCGACACCGCACGCCCCTACCAGGTGCATGTTGGCACGTTTTTGCTGGAGCAGTCGGGACCGCTCGTGCGCGCCACTGCCGGCGGCGCCAAGGCCGTCATCGTGACGGACACCAACGTGGGCCCGCTCTACCAGATGCCCGTTAAGCAGAGCCTGGAGGCGTCAGGCTACGAGGTGAGCATCTGCACCTTCGAGGCCGGCGAGGCCCATAAGCGCGCCGAGACCTATGTTGCCATTTTGGAGTTTGTGGCCGAGCACGAGCTTTCGCGCTCCGACGTGATCGTGGCACTCGGCGGCGGCGTCGTAGGCGACGTGGCGGGCTTTGTGGCCGCCACCTACATGCGCGGCTGCAAGTTTGTACAGATCCCGACGAGTCTGCTCGCCATGGTGGATTCGTCGGTGGGCGGCAAGACGGCCATCGACCTGGCTGCCGGCAAGAACTTGGCCGGCGCCTTTTGGCAGCCGAGCGTGGTTATCGCCGACGTGGGGTGCCTAGCCACCCTCACGCCCGAGCAGTTCGCCGACGGCTGCGGCGAGGTCGTCAAGCACGCCGTGATCGCCGACCCGGAGCTTTTCGCCGAGCTGGAGAAGACCCCGCTCACGCTGGAGCTGCTCAACCGCGATGTGGCGCGCGTAGCGCTCATCATCGCCCGCAATATCGACATCAAGCGCGCCGTGGTCGTTGCCGACGAGCGCGAAACCAACCAGCGCAAGCTCCTCAACTTTGGACACAGCGCCGGACACGCCGTCGAGGCCTGCGAGCACTTTGAGTTCGGACACGGCAACTGCGTGTCGATCGGCATGGGCATCATCACGCGTGCCGCAGCCCTGCATGGCGTTTGCGATGCTGCACTGCCGGGACGCATCGAAGAGCTCTGTGCACGTCACGGTCTCAAGACCCGCTGCGAGCTTTCTGCCGATGCCGTCTTTGCCGAGGCGCTCCACGACAAGAAGCGCACGGGCGACACCATCGACCTGGTGATTCCGCACGGCATTGGCCGCTGCAGCATCGACCGCACGCCGCTTTCCACTTTCCACGAACTCATTGCCGAGGGCCTCGGCCAGAAGGGAGACGCATCCGCATGCTAGCCCGCATCACCCCGTCCCCGCTTAAGGGCACCGTTCCCGCCATCGCGTCCAAGTCGATGGCGCACCGTCTCATCATCTGCGCTGCGCTTGCCAACGGCGAGACACACGTCGCCTGCAACACCACCTGCGCCGACATCGAGGCTACGGTGCGTTGCCTTACGGCCCTGGGTGCTCGCATCGAGACCGTCGAGGACGGCTTCCAGGTCCACCCCACCATGAAGAGCATTGAATTTGGCCTGCTCAAGGCCCTAGCCGGCGGCACGCTCGACTGCGGCGAGAGTGGCTCCACGCTGCGCTTTATGTTGCCCGTCGCCTGCGCGCTGGGCGCAGAAGCAACTTTTGTGGGTCAGGGACGCTTAGGCGCCCGCCCGCTGTCTCCGCTCTCGGACGAGATTATCGCCGCCGGCTGCGACCTACAGGGTCTGGGCGGTTTTCCGCTCAAGACGAGCGGCCGCATGCGCCCGGGCACCTTTGTGCTTCCGGGCAACGTGAGCTCGCAGTATATCTCCGGCCTGCTGCTGGCGGCCCCGCTACTGGCCCAGCCCTCCTGCGTACAGGTGACCGGCCTGATCGAGAGCCGCCCCTACATCAACCTGACGATCCAGGCCATGAAGGCCTTTGGCGTCGAGGTCAACGTCGAGCGTATTCCGGCCAAGGACGGCCAGCCCGAGGTCACGAACTTCCGCGTAAGCAGCGGATCGTACCGCACGCCCGGCAGCGTAGCCGTCGAGGGCGACTGGTCCAACGCCGCCTTTTGGCTGTGCGCCGGTGCCATCGGCACCGACCCCATCACCGTTGAGGGCGTGTCGCTGAGCTCCGCGCAGGGCGACCGCAACGTGCTCGCCGCGCTTTCGCGCTTTGGCGCCCGCATCGTGCGCTCCACCAACGCCGCCACCGTGCAGTCCGACAAGCTCGCCGGCTTTGAGATGAGTGCCCACGACATTCCAGACCTGGTGCCCGTTATCTCGGCCGTGGCCTCGCTGGCACAGGGCCGCACCTTTATCCGCGATTGCGCCCGTCTGCGCATCAAAGAATCCGACCGCCTGGTCACCACCACCCGCGAGCTCACCGCGCTGGGCGCGCAGGTGCGTATTGCCGGCGACGACCTCATCATCAAGGGTGTCGATGCCTTCACCGGCGGTGAGGTCGATTCGCACAACGACCACCGCATCGCCATGATGGCCGCCATCGCCGCGAGCCGCGCCACCGGCGAGGTCGTGATCCACGGCGCCGAGGCCGTCAACAAGTCCTATCCCGATTTCTTCGACCACTACCGCCTGCTTGGCGGCAAGGTCACGCTCGAGGAGGAATAGCATGTCCTCGACCTTTGGCAACGTCTTGCACTTAAGCATCTTCGGCCAATCGCACTCCCCCGCTATCGGCTGCTCGCTCGATGGCATCCCGGCGGGCATCGCCGTGGACCAGGAGAAGCTGCAGGCCTTCCTCGACCGTCGCGCCCCCGGTCGCAACGAGACCGCGACCAAACGCCGCGAGGCCGACGCCGCGCATATCATCGCCGGTGTGGTTGATGGACATACCACCGGCGCGCCCATCGCCGCGATTATCGAGAACACCAACACGCGCTCCAAGGATTACTCCGAGCTGCGCCGCAAACCCCGCCCCGGGCACGCAGACTTTCCGGCGCGCGTGAAGTACCACAACATGCACGACGTCGCCGGCGGCGGGCACTTCTCCGGCCGTCTGACGGCCCCTCTATGCATCGCCGGCGGCATCGCGCTGCAGGCGCTCGAGGCCCGTGGCATCAAGGTCATGGCGCACGTCGCGCAGATCGGCGGCATCTCCGACCTGCCCATGGACGACATGGTCTATCGCGAGGCCGACCGCAAGGCGATCCTTACGAACGACCTGCCCTGCATCGACGCCGCCGCTGCCGGTCGCATGCGCGAGGAAATTCTGGCCGCGCGCGATGAACTCGACAGCATCGGCGGCATTGTGGAGTGCGGCATCTACGGGCTTCCCGCGGGCATCGGTGACCCCATGTTCGATGGCATCGAGAACCGCATCGCGCAGATTGCGTTTGGCATTCCCGCCGTGAAGGGCGTGGAGTTTGGCATGGGCTTTGCCGTGGCCGCCATGCGCGGCAGCGAGAACAACGACCCATACCGCGTTGATGCAGAGACCGGCGACATTGCAGTCGAGTCCAATAACGCCGGCGGCATTCTGGGCGGCATCTCCACCGGCGCACCCGTCATGTGGCGTATGGCCGTGAAGCCGACGCCCTCCATTGGCCGCGAGCAGCAGACCGTAGACATGGACGCCATGGAAAATGCCGAGCTCTCGATCCACGGCCGCCACGATCCCTGCATCGTCCCCCGAGCCGTCCCCGTAGCCGAAGCAGCCGCCGCCCTCGCCATCTGGGACGCTCTCCTCGAGGACGCCGCCCAGCTCTAACCCGACTCACCTGGGTTGCCTGCCAACTCAGCCGTTACGTGAAAGGGGCCTCCATGGACCTTGCTGACATCCGCCAGGCCATCGATGGCATCGACACCACGCTCCTCAACAGCTTTGTCGAGCGCATGGACATTGCCACCGAGGTAGCCAAGTCAAAAATCGAGATGGGCAAGGCCGTCTTCGACCCCGCCCGTGAGCGCTCCAAGCTCAACAACCTCGCCAGCCGCGCGCCCGAGCGCTACGAGGCGCAGACCATCACCCTGTTCCGTCTCCTCATGAGCATGAGCAAGGCCGAGCAGCAGCGCTACATCAACGAACTCAAGGGCATCACTGTCTCGCAAAAGGCCCACGCCACGGCTGCAGCCTCCGACACGCCCTTCCCTCAAACGGCCACCGTTGCCTGCCAGGGCGTGGAAGGCGCCTATAGCCAGATCGCCGCGTGCAAACTCTTCGACGTGCCCGACATCGCGTTTTTCGAGACCTTCGAAGGCGTTATGCGCGCTGTGCGCGACGGCTTCTGCGAGTTTGGCGTGCTGCCCATCGAGAATTCCACCGCCGGCTCGGTCAACGCCGTCTACGACCTGCTCGCCCAGTTCGACTTCCACATCGTGCGCTCGCTGCGCCTCAAGATCGATCACAACCTGCTCGTCAAACCCGGCACCAAGCTCGCCGACGTGCGCGAGGTCTACAGCCATGGCCAAGCCATTGCCCAGTGCGTCGGCTTTATCGAGGGCCACGGCCTGCATGCCACCAAGCACCCCAACACGGCCATGTCGGCCGAGATGGTCGCCAACTCCGAACGCACCGACGTCGCCGCCATCGCCTCGCGCAGCTGTGCGGCGCTCTACGGCTTGGAGGTGCTGGAGCCCAACATCCAGGACTCGGACAACAACTACACGCGCTTTGTCGTCATCAGCCGTGAGCCGCGCGTCTATCCCGGTGCCAATCGCACCTCGCTCATGATCACCACGGCCAATGAACCGGGTGCCCTCTATCGCGTGCTCGAGCGCTTCTACGCGCTCAACATCAACCTCATCAAACTCGAGAGCCGCCCCATCCCCGGCCACGACTTTGAGTTTATGTTCTACTTTGACCTGGACTGCCCCTTTGGCAGCAAGGCCCTCGACGACCTGCTCGATTCCATCGACGACGTGTGCGAGAGCTTCACCTACTTTGGCAGCTACACGGAGGTGCTCTAGATGACCGATACCGCCGTAACCCGCCCCTACGGCGTACTGGGCCGCGTGCTGGGCCACAGCTACACCCCGACCATCTACAAGGAGCTCGCAGGACTCGAGTACGTGCGTTTTGAGCGCGAGCCCGAGGACCTCACGGCCTTTATGACGGGCGACGAGTGGGAGGGCACCAACGTGACCATCCCCTACAAGCGTGCCGTCATGGACTACCTGGACGAGTTGAGCCCGCTCGCTGAGCGCATGGGCAACGTCAACACCATCACGCGCCTGCCCGACGGGCGCCTGCACGGCGACAACACCGACTACTTTGGTTTTCAGTGCCTGGTCGAGGAGCTGGGGGTTGAGGTTGCCGGCAAGAAGGCTCTCGTACTCGGCGCCACTGGCGGCGCCGGTACCACGGCAAGTATGGTGCTGGAAGACCTGGGCGCCATCGTTGTGCCCGTGGGTCGCACGAGCGAGGTTAACTACGACAACATCGCGCAGCAGTCCGATGCAACGTTACTCGTCAACTGCACGCCCGCCGGCATGTTCCCCCACTGCCCCGACGCTCCCTGCACGCTCGAGGGCCTCAATGCGCTCGAGGGCGTCATCGACATTGTCTACAACCCCGCTCGCACGGGCCTGATGCTCGAGGCCGAGCGCCGCGGCATTCCCTGCATCGGCGGTTTGCTCATGCTTGTGGCCCAGGCGGCGCAAGCCGTCGAGCGCTATACCGGCCAGGTCACCCCGCGCGAGCGCATCCTGGACGTAACGGAGCGCCTGTCGCGCCGCGAACAGAACATCGCGCTGATCGGCATGCCGGGCTCGGGCAAGACCCGCGTGGGTGAGCAGATTGCCCTGCTCACGGGTCGCGAGCACATCGACTTGGATCACGCGCTCGAGGAGCGTCTGGGCATGCCCTGTGCCGACTTTATCGTCGAGCGCGGCGAGGTGGCCTTCCGCGAGCAGGAGACGGCGGCTCTGTCCGACATCTCCAAGCGCAGCGGCCTGGTGCTCTCAACCGGCGGCGGCGTGGTCACGCGTGACGAGAACTATCCGCTGCTGCACCAGAACAGCCAAATCGTGATGCTCAACCGCAAGCTCGACGAGCTAGCCCACAAGGGACGCCCCATCACCGCCCGCGACGGTATCGACAAGCTGGCCGAGCGGCGCATGCCGCGCTACCGCGCCTGGGCCGACTACATCATCGACTCACGCGACTGCGCTGCCAACACCGCCCAAGCCCTCCTCGAGACCCTCCCACCCGCTCTCTAACCTAAGCCACCACAAAGGGGACAGACACCTTTGTGGTGGCTTTCCAACCGCAAAGGAAGCAACCATGAAAGCACTCGTCATCAACGGCCCCAACCTCAACATGCTCGGCATTCGCGAGCCGGGCATCTATGGTAGCGACAACTACGACCGCTTAGTGCAGATCTGCCAGGAAGCGGGAACCGCACAGGGCTTCAGCGAGGTCGAGGTCTTCCAGTCCAACCACGAGGGCAGCATCGTCGACAAGATCCAGGAGGCTTACGGCAAGGTCGACGGCATCGTCATCAACCCGGCAGCCTACACGCACACCAGCGTGGCAATCCTTGACGCCCTCAAGGCCGTCGCCATCCCCGCCGTGGAGGTCCACATCAGCGCTGTCGAGACCCGCGAGGACTTCCGCCAGGTGAGCTACGCCCGCCTGGCCTGCTTCGCCACCATCACCGGCGAGGGCCTGCAGGGCTACGCCCACGCGCTGGAGCTGCTGAGGGAACGACTCGAAAAGTAAAATGCCAACCCCAACGAACAGTAGCGGCTTGCTCGCGCTCGGCTCCAGCAGCATACAAGACAAAAAAGCCCAGACCACCAAGCGGTCCGGGCTTAATAAACGATGGTGCTCCATGGCGGATTCGAACCGTCGACCTTGGGATTAGAAGTCCCCTGCTCTATCCAACTGAGCTAATGGAGCAAATAACCGCACGCCCAAGCAAGCGCAAGCCTGTCAGGCGCAAATAATTATAACCTAGTTGAACTGCTCGCGGTACGCCTTGCAGACCTCATCGACCGGGCCGTCCATGCGAAGGTCACCCTTCTCAATCCAAACGGCGCGCTGGCAGATGCGCTCAACCTGCTCCATGGAGTGCGAAACGAACAGAACCGTCACGTCACCGCTCTGGATAAAGTGCTGGATGCGGGCCTCACACTTTTGCTGGAAGAACACATCACCGACGGACAGCGTCTCGTCAACGATCAGAATATCGGGCTCGGTAATCGTCGCGATTGCAAAGGCGATACGCGCCACCATGCCCGAGGAGAAGTTCTTAAGCGGCATATCGACAAAGTTCTGCAGCTCAGCGAACTCGATAATGCCGTCAAAGTTGGCGTCGATGAACTCCTTGGTATAGCCGAGCAGGGCGCCGTTCAAATAGATGTTCTCGCGGGCGGTCAGCTCGGGGTCAAAGCCGGCACCAAGCTCAATCAGCGGCGCAATGTTACCGTGCACCTTAACGCTGCCCTCGCTAGGCTCAAGCACACCGGCGATAATCTTGAGCATCGTAGACTTACCGGAACCATTGGTGCCAACCAGACCCACGACCTCGCCACGATGAATATCAAACGAGATATGCTTGAGCGCCCTAAACTCCTCAAAGAACAACTCGTGCTTGGCAAGCTTGATGAAGTACTCTTTGAGGTTGGTCAGCGACTCGGACGCCATGTTAAAGATCATGGTGACGTCGTCGACCTCGACAGCCAGAGGCTGCTCGCTGTAATCAACAACAGATTCAGTCATCACAGCACTCCTTAGATGTAGAGGATGAACTTGCGCTCGGACTTATGGAACACGGTATAGCCAATAACAAGCGCAAGAACCGCCCAAGCAACGCACATACCAAACGTCATAAGCGAGGGCGTAGTCTGGAACAGGAAGATATCGCGCATAAACTGCAGGTAGTTATACATGGGGTTCGCATAGACCAGAATGCGCACGAGATGCGGCATTTGCGCAACGAAGTCGGTCGTCCAGAAAATAGGCGTAATGTAAGTCCACGCCGTAATGACAACGCTCCACAGATGCATGACATCACGGAAGAAGACCGTGAGAGCGGAGAGCATCATGCCCAGGCCCATGCAGAAGCACATAAGCAGCAGTAGGCAGACCGGCAGCAGAATCAGGTGCCAAGAAGGCATAACGTGGAACCACAGCATAACGATGGCAACGGCGACCAGCGAGAAGGCAAAGTTGACCAACGAGAAGAGCACCTTCTGCACCGGGAAGACCCAGCGGTGCACTTTAACCTTCTTGAGCAGCGGAGCCGCGCCCACGATCGACGTCAGGGCCTGGTTCGTAGACTCGGACATGACGGCAAAGGTGACGTTACCCA
Organism: Collinsella sp.; assembly: GCA_048387515.1. Classification (GTDB taxonomy): domain Bacteria; phylum Actinomycetota; class Coriobacteriia; order Coriobacteriales; family Coriobacteriaceae; genus Collinsella. The sequence goes on along the minus strand of DBFMRS010000040.1, from coordinate 1,814 downwards.
CGATCAAGTACAGCGGGTACATCTCGGGCGTAATTGAGCCATTGCGGCCCTGGGCGAAAATCGTCGAGAACACGATGGCCATGACGATCATCATCAGCAGCGGGTTGAGCACCGACCATGCGACGCCCAGAACGCTACGGCGATACTTGATCTTAAAATCCTTGGTAACCAGCTGACGAAGGATAAACGCATCCTTCTCAAATTCGTTCTTAGCAAACGTCGCAGGCAGACTGCGAGTTTCTTGTTGCTTTGTCTGATCCGACACGGATGCAACTCCTTTACTCGTAATCGTTGACAAACGAACAGTATAGACCCGACGACCATGCAAACGATTCACGCAACAAAACTGGAGAACTAACCCACATCTTAGGATGCCATGACCAAACGGCTATACTTTCAAGGATTGAATGTATAAGGAGCATTGAGTGAATTCTGAATCCATCGCCGTCATCATCCCCTGCTACAACGAAGCGCTCACGATCGGCAAAGTCATCGACGACTTTCACCGCGAGCTTCCGCAAGCGACGGTCTATGTCTATGACAACAACTCGTCGGACGATACCTCACGCATCGCCACCGAGCACGGCGCCACGGTCCGCTTTGAGCCCCGTCAGGGAAAGGGCAACGTGTGCCGCCAGATGTTTCGCGACATCGACGCCGATTGCTACCTGATGGTCGACGGCGACGACACCTACCCCGCCGAGGCGGCCAAAGCCCTCTGCGAGCCTATCCTCAGCGGCACGGCCGACATGACCGTAGGCGATCGCCTTTCCAACGGCACCTATGCCGAGGAGAACAAGCGTGCCTTCCACGGCTTTGGCAACAATCTGGTCCGTGCCATGATCAAGTGGATCTATGGCTACAGCTTCGATGATGTCATGACCGGCTACCGTGCCATGAGCCGCCCGTTCGTTAAAACCTTCCCTGTGCTTTCCGAGGGCTTCCAGATCGAAACCGAGCTCTCGATCCACGCCGTCGACCACCGCTGGCGCATCAAGGATGTGCCCATCGAGTACCGCGACCGTCCGGAAGGTTCCGAGTCCAAGCTCAATACCGTAAGCGACGGCATTAAAGTCGTTGCGATGATTGGCACGCTGTTCAAGGACTACCGCCCTCTGAAGTTCTTCAGCCTCGTCGCGCTTCTGTTTGCGGTGATCGGCCTCGCCTTGGGCACGCCCATCGTTGTCGAGTATTTCCAGACCGGCCTCGTTCCGCGCTTCCCCACCGCCATGCTCGCCGCGTCGTTTATGTTCCTGTGCGGTCTGAGCCTTGCGACCGGCTTCATCCTCGATTCCGTGGCAAAGGTCGAAAAAAAGCAGTGGGAGGTCAACGTGTACAGCAAATACGCCGACGATGACCAGCCCGGCAGGTCCGCCACCACGCCAAGCGAGTGAAAGATCTTCCGCAAAATACTGTTAGCGCCGGAATAATTTAGCCAAATATAGTCGGCCGAGATTGACCAATCCCGGCCGACCCATTTTAGCCAACACGCCCGCATCTATGACTTTCCTATCGCATTCCTACATCCCCTCGGGCTGGATCCCCCTCACCTTCACCGCCTGGGGGACGGCCTCCACCGAGTAGGTGTCAAGCTCCCTGCCGCGGTAGTTCGGGCCCCGCATCACGAACACCGACGCCTTGTCGAACAGCCTGTCGAGGGCGCAGAGGAGCGTGTCGTCGCCCGTGAAGAACTCAGCCCACCCGCTCGGGGCGATGTTGCTCGTGAGGACCATCGCGTTCGGCCCCTCCTTCTCGTAGCGCCTGTCGACGACATCGAAGAACAGGTCGGTGCACGGCCTGTCGTAGACGCATCT
>DBFMRS010000039.1:0-2638 GCA_048387515.1 Collinsella sp. | reverse complement strand
CTTTCGGGCGGCTATCCCGGGGGAGGGGGCAGGTTCTCCACGTGTTACTCAGCCGTTCGCCACTCGCTTCCCTCCGGAGAGGGGTGCCGTTCGACTTGCATGTGTTAGGCGCGCCGCCAGCGTTCATCCTGAGCCAGGATCGAACTCTCCGTCCAAAATATTTGGGCTTCGAGCCCGTCCGGTCCTCTCAGTCATTCGCTGATCGGTTCCGTTCGATTCATATGGTTCTAGTATAGGAAAAGGAATTTCTCGGGGCCGCCTCTCGGCGGCCTTGCGAAAAACAAATCCAAGTTAGACCATTTCAAATGGTTCGATGTCTGCCCGGATGCGACACTGAAGTAAGTGTCCATCCTCGCAGTATCCGGTTCTCAAGGTGCACGCCTGGCGGCTGATCCGGTCCGACCGGGCCACGCGGCAAGGAGATATATTGCCAGACCGGAGGGGCCCTGTGGGACGTCAATTCCACTCTTCACAAGTCCTACACAATACATTGCTTCCTATATAAGTCATAGAAAGGCTGGTGCAGAAATACTGCACGTATCAGATGATGACCCTTCGGTTAAGAGATATATAAAGATCGGTCACCTGTAAGTGTCTATCTACCCGCGCTTTTGCTATATAAACCAGCGCTTCAGATAAAAAGAGGGAGCGCCGCGCACAACGCGACACTCCCCTAGCGATTCAAGAGAATCTATTAGGCCTCGAGAGCCTTCTTGGCGATGGTAGCCAGCTCGTTGAAGGACTCGATGTCCTCGTAAGCCATCTGAGCCAGGACCTTGCGGTCGAGCTCGATGCCGGCAACCTTCAGGCCGTGCATGAACTGAGAGTAAGAGATGTCGTTCAGGCGAGCAGCAGCGTTGATACGAGTGATCCAGAGAGAACGGATCTCGCGCTTCTTGTTGCGGCGATCACGATACTGATACTGCAGGGAGTGCTGGACCTGCTCTTTAGCATGCTTATAAGTACGCGAAGCGGCACCGTAGTAACCCTTCGCACGGTGCATAACGGTACGGCGCTTCTTCTTGGCGGCAACAGCGCGCTTAATACGTGCCATGTTCTATCAACTCCTAGACGGTAAAACGAAAAACGGGAACGCGAACTTAGGCGAGACGCGACTTGATGACCTTGCGGTCGGCAGCGGCGATCTCGGTCTCCTGACGGAAGCCACGTTTACGCTTGGTGGACTTCTTGCTCAGGATGTGGCTCTTGAAAGCCTTGGCGCGCATAAGCTTGCCGGTACCAGTCTTGCGGAAACGCTTCTTGGTGCCGCTGTGGGACTTCATCTTAGGCATGAAATACTCCTTAATCGGTTACAGAACACTAGTTACTTGGTATCGCTTGCCGCTTTATCCTCATCGAAGGCGCCCTTAATCGGGGCGAGCAGCATAAGCATGTTACGGCCTTCCATCTTAGGCTTGGACTCGACCGTAGCGTAAGGCTTGAGATCCTCGGCGAGACGCTCGAGAACGTTAAGGCCCTGCTCCGGGTGAGCCATCTCACGGCCGCGGAACATGATGGTGATCTTAACGCGTGCGCCCTTCTTGAGGAAACGCAGAACGTGACCCTTCTTGGTCTCGTAGTCGCCAACGTCGATCTTGGGTCGGAACTTCATTTCCTTGACCTCGACCTTGGACTGGTTCTTACGAGCAGCCTTGGCCTTCATGGCCTGCTGGTACTTGAACTTACCGTAGTCCATGACCTTGCAGACCGGCGGCTCCGCGTTGGGAGCGATCTCGACCAGGTCGAGACCCTGATCGTCGGCGACGCGCTGGGCATCGCGAATGGCGAACAGGCCGAGCTGAGAGCCATCGACGCCAATCAAACGGCACGAAGATGCAGTAATCTCGTCGTTGATGCGGGTGTCATCAGACTTAGCTATTTTCCCTACCTCCATTCATAAAAAAATAACCCGGCGCTTCTCAGCAACCAGGTCGTACACATAGACTTCCTCGATTTGAGGAAGAGAATCTAAGTTGTATGACCAGTCAGCTGCTCATTGGCGCCAAAAGGTGGGAACCCTCGGGTTCCTCTTTAGGGCATTGCGGGAACAACGCCTTGCGAATAATAACACGTACAGCGCGTTATCACATTACGTACACGAAAAAGGAGGTCTTGACCCCCCCCTTAAAGCGCAGGTGCATGTATGGTGCCCGAGGCGAGACTCGAAGGGCCTTCGCTTCGCGAAGCCTCGGGCTTCGGGCGCACGGCGCCCTCGCCACGCTCCGCTACAAACAGGCCACAGGCCTGTTTGCTTAACGCTCCGCGCGCTCACGCGAGTTCGGCACGAAAAAGGGGGCCGCAGCCCCCTTGAACGCTCGCTTGCATGTATGGTGCCCGAGGCGAGACTCGAACTCGCACGTTGTTGCCAACGGTGGATTTTGAGTCCACTGCGTCTGCCAATTCCGCCACTCGGGCACGTAATGCGTGAGTTAGTTTATCACAGCTTTCTACCGATTAGTCCGAAAATGGAACTTCGAGCATTTCGATGAGTTCGACCGTGCGGAGCATCTCGCGCTGACGGCATCCGCGACCGTCGACCGAAGCCTCACCCATCTGGTTATCGTAAGGGTCCTCGCGCATGCCGTCGAAACAGGGCTCAAACTTTGCCTGGAATCGATTGTTGGCCACCATACGCCAC
>DBFMRS010000038.1:0-39715 GCA_048387515.1 Collinsella sp. | reverse complement strand
CCCGTCGATTTCCAAATTGTCTCGGCCTTGGATTCATCAAGTGAGCGACGATAGCAAAACGAATCACTACTCGTTTTATTGCCGCCTGCCGAAGGCATTTTATACCAGATGACTGATGACCCGAACGCCGTAAACAGGGGCGGATCATAGTCCTTGCCACCTCGATCGAGCTCAACCACATCGCCAGAGAGCGAAGCGCCCGACAGATTTTGAGCGTAGAGCTTCCACGATGAATTGGCAAAGTTCATCTCAACCCACGCGAATACGCCGTCGCCGGCGCGGACATCGTAGAATGCATATCCCGTGCCCTCGATAGGATCCTCGATTAATGTGGTAAGCGAGCCATCGCCCAGGTTGAGCACACCGAGCGTGTTGGCGTGCAATGCCGATGCGGGCGCCATCATCGCCGCGGCGTAATCGCCGTCGCAGTAGTACAGCAGCGTACCCAGAGGCAGCGTCCACGACGCCGCCGGCTCAAGATCGATGTCGACAGCCTCATACTCATCCGTAATCGAGATAATTTTGGAATCGTCCTTGATAACCTGCGGCTCGCCGGCGGCATCATCGCTGGTACCCGTTTTTTTCGAGCATCCGGCAAGCACCGTGGCAGCGCCCGCGGCAGCCCCACCGAGTACAAAGCCGCGACGCGATATTCCGTTCTTGATGTGATCGGCGATACCCATTAGGCGATCTCGGCGCGAGCGGCCTCGATGGCGCGCGTAAGCTGGTCGGCGCAGGAGGTCTTTTTCATACCGCAGGTATTACCGGCGAGAACCTCGATTACGCGATCGGCAGGAGCGCCCTCGACCAGCTTGGAGATTGCCTTGAGATTGCCGTCGCAGCCACCGGTAAACTCAACGCCTATCACCTTGTTGCCGTCATCGGAAAGGTCAAGGTGAATATTGCGAGCACACACGCCCTGAGGCTTGTAATCAAACGAAATCATGCGATCCCCTCTCAGAATGTTATTCGAGACGACTATTATCCCCGTCTTTCCCTAAATGCAACGAGGCGCTTTGCCGGCAACACACATTACCAGCAAAGCGCCCTAAAAAGCTAACGTTATGCCCGAACCTACTCGAAGCTCAGCTGCTCCAGACGATCAAAGACCGTGTCGATACGGGTGAGGAAGTCCCATGGATCAAAGATCTCGTCGAGCTTTTCCTGGCTGACGGTGCAGCGCGGGTCAGCCTCGAGACGCTCCTTAAAGGTAGGGCCGGAGACACAATCCTGTACCTCGTGCCAGGTTGCCATGGCGTTCTCCTGCACAATGGCGTACGCGTCCTCGCGGGTGATGCCCGTGTCGACGAGGGCGAGCAGCACCTTGGAGGAGAAGATGAGGCCGCGGGTCTTATTGAGGTTGGCCATCATGCGGGCAGGGTACAGCTGCAGGCCGTCGATAACGCGAATGAGGCACTGGAACATGTGGTCGAGCGCGATGAAGCTATCGGCCTGGGCGACGCGCTCGGCAGAGGAGTGCGAAATGTCACGCTCGTGCCACAGGGCGACGTTGTCGAAGGCAACCTGCGCGTTGGCCTTCACGACGCGCGACAGGCCGCAGACCTTCTCCATGGTGATGGGGTTGCGCTTGTGTGGCATGGCTGAGCTGCCCTTTTGGCCCTTACGGAACGGCTCCTCGGCCTCGAGCGTATCAGTCTTCTGCAGATTGCGAACCTCGGTAGCGATGCGCTCGCAGGTGGCCGCAGTGGTGGCAAGAACGCCGGCGAGATAGGCGTGATGGTCGCGGCTGATAACCTGCGTGGACAGCGGGTCGTGAACCAGGCCCAGGTGCTCGCAGACGTACTCCTCGACGAACGGCTCGATGGAGCTGTACGTGCCGACAGCGCCCGAGATAGCACCGAAGGCAACGTTCTTGCGGGCGTCCTCAAGACGATCCAGATCGCGCTTGAGCTCCCAGGCCCAAGAGCCAAACTTCATGCCAAAGGTCATCGGCTCGGCATGGATGCCATGAGTACGGCCGGCGCAGAGCGTGTTGCGCTCCTCGAAGGCACGACGCTTGCAAATCTCGCCGAGCTTCTTGACATCCTCGATGATCAGGTCGCAGGCCTGGGTGAGCTGGTAGCACAGGGCCGTGTCGCCCAGATCGGAGCTGGTCATGCCATAGTGAACCCAGCGGCTGGGCTTGGGGTCGCCCTCGGGAACATCGGCATCGATGTATTCCTTCATGTTGGTCAGAAAGGCAATGACGTCATGGCGCGTGACTTCCTCGATCTCATCGACCTTCGCCTTCTCAAAGTTGGCATGGTCGCGGATCCACTGGGCCTCGTCTTTGGAAATACCGATCTTGCCGAGCTCCGCCTGGGCCTCGCAGGCCAGAACCTCGATCTCCTGCCAAATGGCGTACTTGTTCTCGAGGGAGAAGATGTGTCCCATCTCCGGGCGGGTATAGCGATCGATCATAGCGGCTCCTTTTTGGTTATTGGCACGTTGGTCGTAACCCAACCATTGTACCGTGCGCAGGTGCGAGTATGGGCAGCAGGCATTAACCTAACATTTTGGAATTGGAGCGAGCAACGGAACGTCCGCGTATTTGCTTCGCAAATCCGCACCGGCTTCAGTGGCATACCGAGATCCGGGGAAGTGTGGGAGCAAAGCGGGCTGAATCTACCATTCCCGAAATCTTCCTTGCTCCATGGAGCGGGCAACGGGACGTCCGCGTATTTGCTTCGCAAATCCGCACCGGCTTCAGGCGCCTGTCGGCGCCTTCGCCTGCTCGCTACAAACGCTTCGCGTTCGCTTAACGCTCGCACCCTGGCGGGTTCGAGTCCCGGCGCTTGGTAGTAAAAAGCACGGCAACGTAACGCTGCCGTGCTTGTGCTTTTTACTGGAGCGGGCAACGGGACTCGAACCCGCGAGTGTCAGCTTGGGAAGCTGATGCCTTACCACTTGGCGATGCCCGCTTGTGCGTTGGCTAGTATAACGCGGTTGTCTTGTTCGATACAAGGGTGGTGATGCTTGTTTTAGCTGTGGAGAATCATTTGAAAACCGCGCCAATTGTGGAGATGAGGACCTTTGTCTTTCTTTTCTTACCATCTTCTACCTGCACTTTTATCTGATTGTTGTATTTGAGCTCGATTTGTCAGGAATTGGGCAAGCTTTTGGTCAGGCTCCGGTACTTACCCGCATGAACCTCGGGGGTAGCCTCATCCTACGCGTCGCAGCCTCCCCGTGCGGCGCACGAGGGATAAGGAGCAGCCATGTCCAACGCACCCACGCACTCTGTCCACAGCGCAATCGCAACAGGTCCGCTGCTCCTGCTCCTCTTCCTGCTTTTCGGCTGCCTGGCACCGGGAGCCGCATTTGCCGTCGATGGCTACGACCAGCTCGGCTTCCGCACTATTAGCGATGATTGTGGGCCCTTCTTCGTCGGCAAGTATGAAGCTCAAGACGCCTCGATTGCCTACTGCATGAACCAGGAGCGCCCCGGCCCCACCAAGCCGGGCGGCCCATGGCTCAACTTTGATCAAGGCTGGGTGTGGCTCGACGACGAGTTCGCGGCAATCGTTTGTCACGGATATCCTACCGCCACGTCGTTTGGCGGTTACCATCTTTCACCCGATCGCGCCCGCGCCGCCACCCAGCTTGCCGTATGGATGCTCAACGGCACTACCCATGTCGACGGCACCTACTCCTACACGACCGCTCAGGGTAAAACCAAGAGCGGACACTTTACCGCCGACAATGAAGTCGTGGCGGCTGCGCGGTGGCTCCACGACAGCGCAAAATCAGGAAGCATCAAAGCCGCTCCGCACCGCGCGCGACGCTATCTAGGGGCCGTATCGGGCGGCAGCAAACGTCAAGACATGCTCTATGTACTGCCGGCGGTCTCTGTTTCCTTCCAAAAGCAGTCTGCTAACACCGTTATTACCAGCGGAAACAATACCTATCAGTTTACCGGGGCAACATTCGATATTTTTGAGAGCGCCAGCGGCGCGCGTGTCGGCACCATCAAGATGGACAGCAACGGTCGAGCGCAAGCAACACTTCTGCCCAACACGGCATACTACCTAGTTGAAACGAAGGCGCCGGCCGGCTATGTCCCCCGTCGTGATCGCATCGCCTTTACCACGGGGAATGACGGTGGACAGGTCGCCATTGATGAACAGCCCGGCACCATTACCTTGCGCATCGCAAAGCTCGATGCCGCGACGAATGCAGGCCCCCAAGTTGGAGCTTCGCTCGCAGGAGCAAAGTTCACGTGTGTGTCGCAATCAACCCCTGGATGGGCACAAATCCTCACGACCGACGAAAGCGGTCGGGCCACCCTCGCCGATGTCCCCTTAGGAACCTTTACCATCTACGAATCAAAAGCCCCCGAGGGCTACCTGCCATCCAACGACAGCTGGACCTATACCGTTGGAGCCGACCAACTCGGCGATTCAGGCGTGGTCGAGATCGAATCTCGCGTTTCCGATATCCCCATTGCGTTTAACCTTGAGATTTCCAAATTCAAGGATTACGGCAATAGCGACCAATCCGGCCTGGAGCAGCCGGCGGGTGGTGTTGTCTTTGAGGTTGTCAGCAACAGCTCTCAGCAGGTTGTTGGCACACTGACCACAAACATCTATGGCTTTGCCTCCACCAAAGATCAGCCCGAAGCATGGTTCGGCACAGGCAAGCGACCCGCCGGTGTCCACGGAGCCGTCCCATACGACCGTGCCGGCTACACGATTCGCGAGGTTCCGGAAACCGTCCCCGAGGGTTTTAAACGTGCAGGGGAATGGACCGTCGGGGCCAATCAGATTTCCGACGGCGCCGAGCTTCAATATATCGTGGACAACCACGCTCTGTCGACGCATCTCCAGATTGTAAAACGCGATGCCCAAACAGGCGCTTCTGTTCCCCTAGCCGGATTCTCCTTCCAACTCCTCGACAGCAATCACGAACCTGTCTCACAAACTTGCTGGTATCCAGTACATAACGTAATGGACACCTTTACGACTGACGCGACCGGGACCGTCACACTGCCCGAATCGCTCGTGCCGGGCACCTATTATGTACGCGAAACCTCGGCCAAAGAGCCCTATCTTGTCGGCGAAGAAATCGAGGTAAACATACCCGCCGACATGAACCTAACGCCCGTTGCAATCGCCTCGTATTATGACCACGCCGCGACCGGAAATATCAGGATCGTTAAAACCGATGCCGTAGACGGCAGCAGCCTCGCGGGCGCCATCTTTGAGATCCGTGCCTCGGGTGATATCGTGCGCCCCGACGGTAGCATTGCCGCACTCGACGGTGAGACTGTCGCTACCGTCACGACGGATGAAACTGGAGAAGCACGCGCGGACAACCTCCCACTGGGATCTGGCACCGCACGCTACGAGGTTGTCGAGACTCAAGCGCCGGCAGGCTTCTTGCTCGATCAGACAACCCATATTGTCGACCTTACTTATGCCGACCAGAAAACACCCGTTGTAGAAGCACGGCTTAACGTATCCGACGATTACACCAAGGTTGATATCTCCAAGGTCGATGCAAGCGGTGAGCAGGAAGTAGAAGGCGCACGGCTCACCTTATATGGTCCCGATAAAACCGAAATAGACTCCTGGACCTCATCCGACAAGCCACACCGCGTCGAACATCTTGCACCCGGCACCTACTCGTTGCGCGAAATGATGTCTCCGCGGACCTATGACCTTGCCGAGGAGATAACGTTTGAAATAAAGGATACGGGAGAAGTCCAATCCGTCGCGATGAAGGATGCGCCCATCGAGATCAAGGGGCAGGTCGACAAGCGTCAGGAACTTGTCCAACCTATCGAAAAGGGCCTGTTGGCTAACGGCGATGGTAAAAACCGTGCCGCGATGCAAACCAATACGGATGGGCTTTTCTCCTATACCATCGACGCTCGAAACAATTCAACTACCTGGGTTGATGAGTTCACACTTACCGATGATCTTGAGTGTGCCGAGGACGATACGGCGAGATTCGTCTCAATCGAAACCCCCGTCGCCATCGGCGACCTCAATGGTCTGTGCAACGTGTGGTATCGCACGACGCCGTTGGACTCGACAGACGTCGATGAGCCGGCAAACGCGACACTTGACGATGGGCACGAAAATCCTTGGCTTGAGTCCGATGAAGTAAGGGAGAGTCTGGGTGAGGATTGCCGCCTCGTCGATTACGACGGCTGGCACCTCTGGAAGGCGGATGTCTCGACCACGGAATCCACCACACTCGAGGCGAAAGAACTCGACCTTGCGTCCAATACCGTCGTAACGGGCATTCGAATTGAATACGGTGCGGTAGCCGCCGACTTTACGACTCGAAGCGATGCGGATTCTTGGACCCGCGATGATCTCAAGGATGAGCACGACGACCTTGACGATGCCAAAGCAATCCTTGGCACAGACGCTCGGGGCGCAGTCGTACACATGCAGGCAACGTCGGCTTATACGCCCCAAACCGCACTCACCAACAGCGCACGCGTCGATCTTTGCCGCAACGGTGGCGGCGATAAACTTGAGTCACATGACGAGGACCGTGTCATTCAACGCTGTACCCTACCGCAGGACCTACCGGCAACAGGATCAGTTCCCATCGCCGCTTGCATCACCGCGCTCCTGACCTCGGGTGCCGCAGCCCTATGGTTCGCTCGCCTTAGGTCGATCCCAAAGAAGCGCTAGCGCGATGAAAAAGCGGGCGAGCCAGTCCCCTGGCTCGCCCGCTTTCAATCATGTAAATCGCCGTATCTACTCTGCAGACGAAGATCCACCATCAACGATTGTCTGCTCGGACTCAGGAATCCCATCGGCACCCGTACTCTGTTCTTGCTCCACCTCTTCGCTGATTGCGGAGGCAGTGGTCGAGCCCTTCGCACCCACGATGTAGGCAGCCCCAAATCCTAACGCAATGGCAATCAAGGTCAAAATCACGTAGACAGGCCAATGGCGCTTAATATACGAAAACACGTTGACTCCTTAGAGCTCCGTCTACGAACGGCGGATAACCTCGGTCACGACCTCGGATACCGTGGCAATGTTCGTCGGGTTGACATTGTGAGGCAGGTCGTCCTCAGTACGAGCGCAAGCCAGACGCGTGCCGTCCACGCCGGCGATGGTGAGGGCTCGGCGGCTCGCCTCGAGCGCGGCATAGGCATCGGTCTTGGCATAGGGCATCTCGAGCGCGCCACAATCGACATGGAACGACTTGCACACCTTGCTGACCAGGTTCATGATGCGGCGATCGCCCTTGAGCAGCTGTTGTTCGCCCTCAACCGTCACCACCGAAAGCCTACCGGCGCCGACGGATTCAAGATTGATAAAGAATACGCCGCGGAGCTTATCGCGATGCGAAGCCAAGAAGGCCTTCATGCCGGCGCCATCACAATCCGAGGCGCCCGTTGCCACAAACCAGATATCGTGACCGAGCAGCTCATCATCGCCCATAGAGGCGACAGCCGAGAGCATATCTTCGGAAGAAGCGCCATCGGAAGACGTAGCGCCACCCTTCCAGCCATCGTTATCGTCCTCGAAGTTATCCCACGAACCGATGCCGCGACCGGACTTTTTGGCATCGTAATCGTCTTCGACGCCCAGCCAGTCACTCATGCTGTCCTGCTCGTTTTTCTTTTTACGACCGAACAGGCCACCCAGGCCGCGCTTGCGAGACTTGGGTGCCGCCGGGGCGGGAGCCGAAATGGTCTCGATCGGCTGCGCGCCCGACGCAACGGGCATAGGAGGCGCAACGGGTGCCGATGTGGGTTCGGGACCCCGGGCAGTAGCAAAGGGGTCGTTGACCTGTGCGGAGGGATCGGGAAGGTCGAACAGCGACGTGCGAGACGCAACGTTTGCCTGCTTCATAGACGGCAGCGACGGATCGGGGACCGAAGCCAGCGGAGACGAGGAAGGTGCAGGCGACGGTGCCGACGCCGGATCGGGAACATTCATCTGCGGACGCGGCGATGCCTGGGAGGAAATCTGGGCCATAAGGGAATCGACTGTTTCGTCCTGGGTGGGAGCAACATCGGCAACCGTGGCACCGGAACCGCTCGGGGTCGGCATGGTGAAAATCTGCGTGGAGTAAGGCCTCGACTCATCCGTCTCGGGAGTCTCGGAAACCGCAGACACTTCCTCCTGCTCGACCTCGGTCGAATCATCTTGCTCGGCTGCCGCGTACTGCTCTTCGTCAGAGTTGGCCTCGACGGGCTCGTCCTCGGCAGCATCCTGAATTTCGGCAGCATCAATGGGCTCGTCATCGTCCACCGCGTCGCCCTGCTCATCGGACACAGGAAGGGGCTCGGCAATCGCGGTGCCCTGCTTTTCAAACGTTATCGTGGAATCGAACTGCGCGGCATCAAACGACATGGTGCTATCGACGTGCTGCTGAGCCTCGAAAGACGTTGTCGCCTCAACAACATCCGCGGACGTCGGTTGCTGGGACTCAAAGGACGTTGTAGCTTCGGCGGCGTCGACGGGCACGGACTGCATAGCCTCGTTCTGCTCAAACTCTTGCGCCGCGCGCTCACGTGCCGCCTCGGCTGCCTGCTGCTGAGCGATAGCCTCCTGCTCGGCAGCCTCGCGTGCGGCAGCGCGCTTCTCCTCGAAATCGTCGACAAATTTCCTGCCCTTTGCAAGCGCACCCTTAAAGAAGCTGGAAGCGCTGGCGCCAATCGAAGAGAACGCGGATGCAATATCGGCATGGGGCGTTGCCGCGGGAATCTCGGCAGAGAAATCAGTATCGCTCTCGTAAGACACGCGCCTCGGCTGTTCAACGTAATCGTCGTCAGACTCGTCCGCAACGTCTTGCGCCGGCGTGGCGGGAGCCAAAATGTCCAGTCCTGCCGCGGGATCGATCGCGGACACCGCCTCGGGCTCGGCAACGGCAGCGGTAACCGCGGCAGACTCATCATCCGCAGTGACAACGGGCGCAGGCTCGGGCTCAAACGTCGGCTCCTCGCCCTCCTCGTAATCGAGCGTGCAGGACTCGGGAAGCATTCCGAGCGCACGGATGGCATCCGAACCAAAGCGGATGTTGCCGGCGGCATTGCGATAGAGCTTGGGCTCGGGCTCGGCCGCGACAGGCTCCTCCACCGGCTCGGCAGCGGAAACCTCGTCATTGAACTCTTCGGCCTGGACAGCCTGATTCTGATCCTCGGGCACGATGGCGCCAATCAGCGTCTCGTCGGCAGACGCACCCTCAAAGCCCTCGATCTGCTCGTCGAAAGCCTCGCCCTGTTCGGGCTCAGTCTGAGTGTCGGGAGCAATCGGCTGACCGAACTCGTCCTCGGCGTAGGTAGGCTCTTCGTACTCGATGGTGTTGCCGTAGTCGTTTTGCTGCTGGGCCGCGGCATACTCCGCCGCTGCACGCGCCATTTCCTCGGCACGACGTTTCTGCTCCCCAAAATAGGTATCGAACGGAACATCGTCGGGAAACTCGTTTTCGCCCTGGAAGGGAGCAACGTTGTCCATAACGCCGAGCATAGCGGCGACAGAAGACTTGTTGCACACCGCGCCGGACGTATAGGGAAGAATATGGCGGTTAGAGATGATGTTTGCCGCGTTGGCAAGCGCAACGAGGGAAGCGAGGATCGCGACAATCCACAGCAGAACCTTGAGCGCGCCGGGGAGCGGCAGGATACGCAGGATGGCAACGGCAGCGGGGGCAACCGTGGCAACGGGCAACAGCTTGGCGATGAGCGCACGATACGAGGCATAAGGCTCGCGGGCGAGCAGCTCAGCACGGGGAGAGTCGTAGTGTGCGACAACGACCACCGGGCGGTTGCGCGGAGATGCGAGCGGGCCCGAGGCCTTGTGGTAGGCGATGACATTTTGGCTCACGCCCGTCTTGCCCAGGCGCGAAACCACGGGGCGGCCCGTGCGCTCGAGCACGTAAAGAACGGCACCGACAATGGCCAGCAAGGTGCCGACCAAGCCGATACCGCCGCCGATACCCATCAGCAGGGCGCCGGCAAACGCAAGAATACCGGTAACGGCAAATGCCAATCTACTGGGCGCCGGGGCATTGAACTCCTGAACCTCGGGATCAAAGCCGTGGTTGCGGAAGATCTGAGCGATATCCTCGGCAGCCAAGCGCTCTTCTTCGCTGCATGCCGGCGTAATGCCGGTGTTCTGCAGCAGGTGGTTAATATAGTTCTGGGTGTTCGCCATGTGCGCTCCACATCCATAATCCGACAAATAGGCCCAATGCATGCACATTAGAACCGTATATAGTCGAAAGTATACCCCGAGCGAGCGCAAACGACCGAATTCGGGCCATCTTAACGCCCCGAGCGGACAAGGATATAGCCTAATCTCCATATCGGACTAAAATCATGGCAGCAAACCACCTTCTCATGCGAGGACTCTATGACGGCAAGCGACGCGACCGCAACAATTAAAAAGGGGAATTCGGAGCCCGGTTTCGATAAAACGGCTCAGCGCATCCTCAATCTTTTCTTTGTGCTCAACAGCTCCCCCGAACCGCTGACGACCGAGCAGATCGTCTTGGATTCTGACCTGGGATATGGCTCGGGCAACATCGACTCGGATAAGCGCAAGTTTCGGCGCGATCGTGACAAACTGCTCGAGCGTGGCATCTTAATCAAGGAGGTTCGCCCCGCCGGTGCGCAGGAGACCGAGGAAAGCTCGTGGACAATCGACCGCAAGCACACGTTTGCTGCAGGCGGCCTCATCACCGCAGACGACGCCGATATCCTACTCAACGCCATCGACCAGACGCTAGCGGCCGGCTCTTCCACCTTTGCCGCGCCGCTTGCCGATATTCGCTCCAAAATTGCCTACCTCACCGGCATGTCGGCGGTGGACGAAGTACCGATCCGCCGCTCTCCCACCGTCGATGCGGTATGGAGCGCCTTTGCCGAGCGATGCGCGCTGCGATTTTTATATCAGAACGGACGCGGCGAGCAGAAAGAACGTACCGTCTGTGTCTACGGCATGTTCGAACGCGAGGGCGTGGCGTACTTCTGCGGCCTCGACAATGTCACCGACGACATCAGGACATTCCGCTGCGACCGTATCGTTCGCGCATGGCGTCCTTCGAAGGCCTACGCCATCCCTGCGGACTTCAATCTCAACGACTATCTGTTCTTTGAATTCGATTTTGCCGACCGACCGCCCGTTGCAGCCACGTTCTCGTTCGCCCCTCAGACGCAGATCGATATGATCAACGGCCTCACGCGCGGGCGAGGTGAGCTCGCACACACCGATGCGGGATGGATCTGGACCGTTGACGTGCGCGACCTTGAAGCCGCCGCCTCATTTTGCATGGTCCACGCCATGGACGGCATGAGGCCCATGGCCCCCAAATCGCTCAAGCAGGCGTGGAACCACCTCATTGAAAGGACGGTGCACGAGCATGCCCGTGCGTAAACTCACCAGCGAGCAGAGACTCTCGCGCGCCATCGACATCATGGAGGCCCTCTACGCCGCCGGCGAGAGCGGCATGACACGAACCGAAATTTGCGACCGCTTTGACATCACGGGAGTATCGCTCGACGAGATTCTCGAGATCGTCTCGACGCTCGCGGACCGAGAATCGGGTGCGCGCATCATCTGCGAATGCCACGGCGAGCGTGTGGTCCTCACCGGTGACGCCGGACGTGTGCTACCGCTGCGTCTGAGTGCCGCCGAAGGCGCTGTGCTCAACCACGAACTTGAATCGTTGGGGATCGAGCCGCAGACGGCAGCTCGGATTCGACATACCCTTCTGCCCGAAGAGCTCGGCTATAACCAGCGCGTCTTTGACACCGTCAACCACGGGTCACACTGGCAGCAGCTGAGCTGCGCCATTCAGGACGGCGTTCGCTGCCGCATCTCGTATCGCTCGATGGACGATGCACGGCCACGCGAGCGTCTGGTCGACCCCTTGCGCATTACGGTAAACGGCGACCAAACATACCTGATTGCCTGGGACATCGCGGTCGATGAGCAGCGCACCTATCGCATGGATAAAATCGAGGGACTCACCTTGACGGAAGACTCCGTCGTGCCTCACACACCGGGCGTCGCATCCCTCCACGATTCCCTTGCCCGGACGCAGCGTAGCGCAAAGCTCTTGATGCCATTCGATATGGCGGAGCATCTGGACTGGGCCGGCATCACCCTAATCGAGCGCAGCGGGGCAGACATGGCAACGGTAACCGTGCATTACGGCTCCGAGCGTTGGCTACTGAGCCAGATAATCGCAGCGGGCGGAGCCATCCGCATCTTGGATGACCCCGCCCTGTCAAAGCGTCTGTGCGATATGGCAAAAACCCTCGTCTGTCCGCTTTAGCGCCGCCGCTCGTGGTGTGCGCGCCACAGTTGCAGATAGTGACCGATCTGCGCCGATTCGATGCGCTGGTAGGAGCTCGTGGGCAGCGACGTTAAGAACTTCTTTCCGTAGCCCTTCGTCACCAGGCGCGGGTCGGCCAGAATCAGCACGCCGCAATCGGTCGACGAGCGGATAAGGCGGCCGGCCGCCTGCTTAACCTCGAGCACCGCCTCGGGCAGCGAATAGCGCGCCCAAGCGCGGTCTTCGCGCAGGTTGCGCTCGCACGAGAGCGGGTCCGTGGGGCTCGAGAACGGCAGCTTGGGAATGATGACGCAACGCAGCGTCTCGCCGCTGGCGTCAAACCCCTCCCAGAAGGCCTTAAGCGCAAAAAGCGACGAGGTCGGCTCGTTGATAAACCGGTCGCGCAGGCGACGAGGAGATGAGTTGCGCTGCTGGCAGTTGAGCTCCAGACCCGCACGGGCCATCTTGGGCTCAACGCGGGCGTACAGGTCTTCCATGTCGCGCCGATTGGTGAACAACGTGAGCACCGATCCGCCCATGGCAAGATGGGCGTCGACCAGCACGCGCTCGAGCGCCGTAAGATAGCTCTCACGATCGCGCGGATCGGGGATATCGCCCGCAACGACTACAGCCATGTTCGAATCGAAGTCGTAGCTCGAGTCCAAGTGCAGCGATGAGGATGTCGAAGCACCGATGCGATCGAGGCCGACCGCGTGGTTAAAGTGTTCAAAGCTTTTGGACACCGTCATGGTCGCCGAGGCAAAGATAGCCGTGTGAACCTCGGGCAGCCACTCGGTTGCCAAGGCCTCGCCAATGTCGATGCGCTCTGCGGTCATTGACTCTCCGCCGGCACGCAACCTGCGATTGACCTGCAGCGAATACACGTAGTGTTCATCGGTGCCGTCGATGATGAGTTTGAGGTTCTCGGCCAGCTCGTGCAGGCGGCGCGAGATATCGCCCAGGTCGACAACAACCTCGGGCTTGTCGGCGGCGACAGCCTGCACCAGCGCGTCGACGCTCTTGTCAGCTTGTTCCAATGCATCGATGGCAGCGTTGGCCGACGGTAAGAAATCATGCCAGTCGTCAGATTCGCGCAGCTCGGGGCCAATCCATAGATTGGCATTGTCATAACCCCCACGGGCACGGCGACCGAGCTCGCGAACGCCATCGAACACGTCGGCGATTGCCATGCTCGCGCGCGCAACCGTCGACGTTGCCTTGGCAGTAAGGCCCAGATAGAGCGTAGAGCCCTCGGAGGTTGCCAAATCACGGGAAACCTGGCTTAGCGCGCCGGTGCTCGAGCCACCCAGGCGCTCAAACAGAACGCGTGATTCGTCCGCCGACACCACGCGCGCCCACTGACGGCGCGCCTCGCGCTCGATAGAATGGGCCTCGTCGATTACCCAATGACGAATCGGAGGCAAAATCCTGCCCTCGGCCGCGACATTGCGGAACAGCAGGGAATGGTTGGTGACCACCACATCGGCATGCGCCGCACGGCGACGAGCGCCGTGGACCAAACATTTATCAGGGAAAAACGGGCAGAGGCGACGAGCACACTCGCGCGAGGCCGTCGTAAAGTCGGGGCGGTTGACGCTGCGCCACCGAATGCCAAGTGAGTCGAGGTCGCCATCGGCTGATTGGCAGACGTACGCCATAATGACCGCGACCGCCGTGAGCGTGTCCGCCGGATCGCGCTTGGTGGTAATCTCGACCTGGCCGCGACTCATGCGCTCAAGCTTGCGCAGGCACGGATAGTGGTCATAGCCCTTGAGAGCGCAAAATGACAGACCACCGTCCAGCTGCTCGGCAAGTTTTGGCAGCTCATGGTACATGAGCTGGTCGGCAAGATTGTTTGATTTGGTCGCAACACCAACCGTGATGTTGTTACGGCGCGCTGCCTCGGCAAAAGGCACCAGATAGGCCATCGATTTGCCGACACCTGTGCCCGCCTCAATTACACGATGAGTGCCCGTGACCAGCGCATCGCGGACCTCGAGCGCCATCGCGATCTGCTCATCACGCGGCTCGTAGGTGGGATACATGCGATTGACCAGGCCACCTGGCGCATAGTCTGCCTCAATCTCCTCACGACTCGGCATCTTGAGGACCGGCAGTTCGTCGGCGTCCACCCGATCGTCGGCGCGATCGGCCTTGAGAACGTCAGCACGAGCGGCGCTGAGAGAGAAGATAGAACCAGGGTTCTGCCCCGCCAAGAATGAGAAGATAGGACGATAGGACCAAGGCACGTCCGGATGCATGTCGGCTAGGCGCGCCATGAGGCCCTGGGGCAAGTCGGTGAGCGCCACGAGTAACACGCGCCATACGCCACACAGGGCGTCGACGTCGGCATTGGCACGGTGTGATACCGAGTCGCAGCCAAACAGATCGGCCATAAAAGACAGCTTGTGCGAGGCCAGGCGCGGAAGCGCGATGCGCGACAGCGCCAGCGAATCGATCCATATATCGCTCACGTTGACGCCGCCTTTGACCGACTCGATAAACGAGCGGTCGAACGTGGCGTTATGTGCGATCACCGGGCAACCACCGACAAAATCGGCGAGAACGGCGACGGCCTCAACGGCCGACGGGGCATCTGCCACATCGGCATTTGTAATGCTCGTGAGCTCGGTAATCTCGGCGGGAATCAGCTGCTTGGGATGCACGAAGGTATCGAAGCGGTCGACGATCTCGCGGCCCGAAAGACGGGCCGCCGAGATCTCGATCAGCTCGTTGTCCTGCACCGAAAGACCTGTGGTCTCGGTATCGAGGACAATCACATCTTCCTCGATAAGGCCGAAGGACTGCGTTTTGGCGCGTTCGGCAAGCGTGGCATAGGAGTCGATGACAAACTGCGGCGTTCCTGACGAAACCGCGTCCTCGATTAGCATGCAATGCCCGCTCGACGAAGGCCCATACGGATCAGGCTGTCACAGACCTGCGGGAACGTCATGTCGTCGGTGTGGCGGATCTCATCCGGATACAGCGACGTATCGGTCATGCCGGGAATGGTATTGGTCTCGAGGATAACGGGGCCGTCCTCACTCACAATAAAGTCGCTGCGCGAGATACCCAGGCAACCGAGGGCCTTGTGAGCAGCACAGGCAAGCTCCTGAGCGCGAGCGTAATTCTCGGGTGAAATCTGCGCCGGAATACGATGGATGTCCGTAGGGTCGACATATTTCACGTCCAGATCGTAGAACTCACAGTCCTCGGGCTTGCGAATCTCGACAATCGGCAGAGCGCGCACGTCATCTTCACCGTATACGCCGACGGTGATCTCGGTACCCTCGATGCACTTCTCGACCAGCACTTTGTCGCCGTACTCAAACGCCTTGGCGATTGCCGCGGGCAGCTCGGAGGGCTCATGGACCAGGGAAATGCCATAGCTGGAACCGTTGACGGCCGGCTTCACAAAGCAGCGCTCGCCACAAACCTCGACGATATGATCGATATCGACTTCATCGCCCACCTCGAGCGCAAGGCCGGGGGCAATGGGAATGCCCGCCTTGGCGTACAGGAGCTTAGAGACCTCCTTGTCGGCACCGCAGGCGCTGGCAAGCACGCCCGAGGCCGTGTAGGGGATACCCAGGGTCTCCATGGCGCCCTGCATGGCGCCATCCTCACCGCCGGCGCCGTGCATGGCGATAAATGCCACGTCGAAACCGCCGGTCGCCATGGTTACCATAAAGTCATCGGCAGCCGTGTCGAGCAGCTCCACCGAGGTGTAGCCGGCTTCCTTCAGTGCCACCACGACGTTCTTTCCCGAATTGAGCGAGATCTCGCGCTCAGCGGAATGACCGCCCGCCAAGACCGCTACGTGCATGTTCTCTAGGCTTTTACCCGGCATGGGCAGACTCCTCCTCTATAATTTCTGCAGCTGATACCATATTGTAGCGACACCCTCTACGTTTCCCCAAAATCGAAAGGCTTCCATGAATCCCAGGACTAAATCTCAGGACATTCGCGACTTGAGCCAAAACGATATTCGCGAGCTCGTGGCCGAGCTTGGCCAGCCCGCCTTCCGCGCGAAGCAGCTCATCGAATGGGTCTTTGAGAAGAACGTTTGTTCGTTTGACGATATGACCAGCCTTCCCAAGGCTTTCCGCGAGCAGCTTAAAGAGGCTTTTGCCTTTGACACGCCGACTGAACTCACCAAGCAGGTTTCCAAAGATGGCTCTCGCAAGTATCTGCTCGAGTACCACGACGGCGTTTCCGTCGAGACCGTCGGCATGCCCCGTCGTAACAAACTTTCCGTCTGCGTTTCCACCCAGGCAGGCTGTGGCATGGGCTGTGCCTTTTGCGCTACCGGTCTCAACGGCCTCAAGCGCTCTCTGACCGCTCAAGAGATCGTCGACCAGGTGCTTCATGTATCCAACGACTTTGGCGAGCGCGCCACGAGCGTTGTCTTCATGGGCCAGGGCGAGCCGTTTGCCAACTACGACGAGGTTCTCAAGGCGCTGCGAATCCTCAACGGCCCCGATGGCATCGGTATCGGCGCTCGTCACCTCACCGTCTCTACCAGCGGCGTTATTCCCGGTATTCGCAAATTTGCCGATATCCCCGAGCAGTTCACGCTTGCCGTTTCCCTGCATTCCGCCATCCAGTCGACGCGCAATAAGCTCATGCCCGGTGTTAAGAAGTACACGCTGCTTCGCCTTCACGAAGCGCTTCAGCTCTACACCGAGAAGACCGGCCGCCGCCCGACCTATGAGTATGCCATGATCGAAGGCGTCAACGATACGAATCCCGAAATGCAGGCGCTCTGCGACTTCTGCGAGGGAACGCTGTGCCACGTTAACCTCATTCAGCTTAACGACATCGAGGGTAGCCCGCTCAAGCCGTCGCCGATTCATAAGGTTGAGGATCTTCAGCGTCGTCTTGAGTCCCGTGGCATCGAGACCACGATTCGTAACTCCCGTGGTAACGATATTGACGCCGCTTGCGGACAGCTGAAGCAGCGCTTCAAAGTTCAGAAGAACGCATAGGGGAGTCGCATCCCAAAACGTTTCATGTGAAACATCGAACGACCCCGGTTACAGAATATGCAACCGGGGTCGTTTCATTTATTGACCTTAATTTTGAATCAGCTGCTACCTGCCCCATTTTTTACGGCCAAAATAAGGGGTCCTTGTCTCATAAATCAGACAATGACCCCTCAAAATATGCTGAGTAATTGTTAGGTACCTAATAGCCTACATTTTCCCATTGGTTGCTGACCCAACCTTGATTAATCTTGGGATTCTTCGTTACCTGAGCAGTACGCATAGCAACATCTTCTGTCATAACATCCATTTTCTTTTTGGAAGTATCAACGATATCTTGCGCGCCACGAAGCAAACGACCTCGAAGTTTATCGTCTGTCGCGATCTTATAGCCAGCGAAGGCACCAGCCGCGACAGTCGTCGCCAATGCAATCACAGTTAAAATCTTATTCCTCATCTTGGCCTCCTTGATCAAACTGAATCATTTCGCCAAGAATACGAGAGAGCTCTTCCTCGTCTTTAAACTCAATCTCGATCTTATTCTTTCCGCGCGAGCTCTTCACACGCACGTTAGTATTAAATACCTGACGAAGCACACGGGCGGCCTTTTTAAAAGACTGAGGCGTCGCAGGCCTCGGCGTCTTAGGTGTCTCTCCGGCAGAAAACAACGGAGCAAGATTTTCTGTCGCTCTTACGGAAAGGCCCTCTGCAACAACTTTCTCTGCAAGTCGAATACGCGCGTCCTCATAGGGAACTGCAAGAATCGCACGTGCATGACCAGCAGTAAGTTTGCCCTCAAAAATTATCTGCTGAACTGTTTCGGGGAGATCGAGAAGACGCAGCGAGTTTGTAATTGCAGAGCGTGACTTGCTTACTGCCTTCGACAATGCCTCCTGTGTCATACCGCTGGCATCGATGAGCTGTCGATAGCCCTTAGCCTCTTCGACGGGATTCAGATCAGAACGCTGAAGGTTTTCGATAAGAGCAAGAGCCAGCATCTCTTCATCATTTACATCTTTAATGACGACAGGCAGTTCTTCAAGACCAGCAAGCTTTGACGCCTGGTAACGACGCTCACCAGCGATAATCTCATAGCCGTTTCCATGCTTGCGAACCAAAAGCGGCTGCAACACGCCATGTTCTTGGATTGACTCGCTCAACTCGCGAAGTTCAGTTTCGTTAAAGTGAATTCGCGGCTGGTTAGGGTTGGGAACGATATCCTCAATAGGAAGTTTAGTTTCAGATGCGACATTTGAAGCAGATGCAGCCGAACCACCGGTCTCATACTCGGCCTCTGAGACCAAAGCATTGAGTCCACGTCCCAATCCGCCACGTTTCTTTATACTAGGCACGCTTGATCACCTCTTTTGCAAGGTTCATATACGCTTTTGCACCCTTATTCTGAGGTGCATAGGTAATTACCGGTTCTCCAAAAGACGGAGCTTCGGAGATTTTAACGGTACGGGGGATCAGCGTCTTAAACGCCTTATCACCAAAGTACGATTGAACCTCCTCAACAACCTGATTCGATAGAGAAGTACGCGAGTCATACATGGTCATAAGCACACCATAGGTGTCTAAGCCCTTGTTCAGACGTGATTTAACCATCTTCATTGACTCAAGCAGCTTCGTAACGCCCTCGAGTGCATAATACTCGCACTGGATCGGAATCAAAACGCTGTCTGCCGCGGTCAAGGCGTTGATAGTAAGCAGGCCGAGCGAAGGGGGACAGTCAATGAAAATAAAATCGAACTCGTCCTGAATCGGTTCAAGCAAATCTTTGAGGCGGGTTTCACGAGCGATTGCGCTTACGAGCTCAATTTCCGCGCCTGCAAGCTGAATTGTAGCCGGAATTACGAATACCTTTTTGCAATTTGTATCAAGAACAAGCGATTCTGCCGGCACATCATTCAACAATGCATCATAGATGCAGTGATCAAGGTCTTCTTTTTCAATTCCGAATCCACTGGTGCTGTTTCCCTGCGGATCAAAATCGACAATCAGTGTCTTACGACCCTGCTCACCCAGTGCTGCTGCAAGGTTTACAGCCGTCGTCGACTTACCGACACCGCCTTTTTGATTGATGATTGCAATGATACGCGTGTCTTTTGCGCTCTTAGAACGCTTAACGTCGCGAAATCCCACGGTCCCTCCTGGTGTGTATTAAAGCTGTCAAACGGAGGATGTTTCACGTGAAACATTCCGATTCGATATCAACCGCCATGTTTCACGTGAAACACTGCAAGTTGTTAATATCCATTATGTTTCACGTGAAACATCTAGGCAAGCGGATTCTTCTTTGCCATGCCATTTGCACGAGGCAATGAGACGGATGCTGGATGACTCTTCTTAAGAACAATGAACTCCCTGTGGCCCAAGCCCTCAGGCAAATCGATTGCGCCATTCAGAAGCAAAGTGAAGCCGCAAATCTTAGCTGCTGACATGCCGGAAGCAAGCTCCTCATCCGAAGGATTGCCCTTAGTGATAACAAATAGCCCTCCATCCTTGAGGAACGGAGCCGCATACTCAACAAGAATCGGTAGAGGGGCCAGTGCGCGGGCGGTTACGACAGAGAACTGCTTCTTATGGCTTCGAGCATATTCTTCAAGACGATCATGAACCGCATGAGCATGTTTCAATCCAAGAGCATGGACAAAGGAATTGACAGCATCAACCTTCTTGCCAACAGAGTCAATATAAGTAGCTTTACGATGCGTGGCTATGGTTAACGGAATACCAGGGAAGCCCGCACCTGTACCCATATCGAGCAAAGCTCCCTCAGGAGCCTTATTGATATAGGGGAGTAAAACAAGTGAGTCGAGGATATGAAGTATTGCAGCATCTTCTACGTTGAGAATACGGGTGAGATTGGTTGTCTTATTTGTTTCTAGAACCAAATCCAAATGCTGAATACAATTCCTCAGCTCAGCATCAGTTACGCTCAAGGAATATTCTTTACAATAGGAAGCTAGACGGCTCAACATCTCATCAGCCTGCAGATCTGTAAGTACAAACAACTAAAGCTCCTTTCTGACAAAAATCAGTGTATCGAGAACTTTTGACAAAAAAAGGGGACGTGGAAACCACGTCCCCTAAGCATAAGCTCGAGTAGATTATCGAGCAACAATCACCACATGGCGATCAGGGTCAGAACCCTCAGAATGAGTATCGACGGCATCATTGCCACGAAGTGCAATGTGAACCAGTCGGCGCTCATAGGCATTCATGGGCGGAAGCGAAACACTCTTATGAGTGCGGATGGCACGCTCGGCAGCAGACTGAGCCATGGAGGCAACCTTGTCCTGACGGCGGCTCTTGTATCCCTCGACGTCCACTACAACCGGATACCTAAAGCCAAGCTTGCGGCTCACCAGCAAAGAGAACATAACCTGAAGGGCATCAAGAGTGCGACCATGACGGCCAATAAGAACAGCAAGGTCGGGAGCCGTTACATCCAAAATCAGCTCACCCTCGTCGCCCTCATACTCATCGATAGGAGAGTTGGCGGCATCGAAGTGCGAAAGGATGGAACGCAGGATGGAAATCGCAACATCGGCAATGGTGTCGAGCTCCTCATCGGTCAGCTCTTCACCAGCCTTGTAGCGCTGTGCAATCTCGGGATAATCGCCCGCGACCTGCGGGGCAACCTCCTCAATCATATCCTCGATGATCTCTTCAGACATAACGTGCTCCAAAAGTTAGGTACCTAAATAAGATTGATATCCCACTACTTCTTCTTGTGCGGGCGCGGCTTCTTCTCGCGACGAGTGACCTCAACCTGCAGCGGAGCGTTCTTAAGACGCTCCTCCTCATCGGCCTTTGCCTTGTCGATGACCTTCTGCGTCACAAAAATCTGCTGGATAACCTGCCAAGCAGACGAGACGTCGTAGTACAGCAGAACACCAACGGGAAGGCTCCAGCCCATCCAAAGCATCATGACCGTCATGACGACGGCCATCATACGCATGCTCTGAGCCTGCTGGCCGGTCTGGTTGCGCGACATGTAGAGCTGCGGAATCAGGGTCAGGACGGCGAACAGGATCAGGCAGACCAGCGCAGGCAGCGCGACTACAAAGCCATCGGCAAAGGAAGCGCTCGGCGTGGTGGTCAGGTCGGGCAGGATGTTGAAGAACGAGAACGTGCCCTCGTTAAAGTACTGCGGCAGGTTACGCAGCAGCGTAAACAGGGCAAACAGGATAGGCATCTGAATCAGAAGCGGCAGGCAGCCGGACAGCGGATTGAACTTGTTCTCGCTGTAGAACTTCTGCATCTCCTCGGCCTGGCGCTGAGGATCGTCGGCATAGCGCTCCTGGATCTCGAGCATCTTGGGCTGCAGCACCTGCATGCGAGCCGTCGACTTGGTCGACTTGAGCATGAGCGGCGTCAGCAGCAGACGGATGATGACCACCAGGATGATGATGGACAGGCCCCAGTCGACCGCAAAGGTCTGGATGAGCTTGAGCAGCTCGAAAAGGATGTTAACGATCCAATCCCACATGTAAGTTTTCCTCCGATAGCGAGTGCCCGCTAGGGCACAGGGTCATAACCGCCGACGTGCAGGGGATTGCAGCGAGCGATGCGCCTCACGGCAAGCCAGCAGCCTCTCAAAACACCGTGCTTCTCAATCGCCTGGATGGCGTATTG
The DNA here is from genome assembly GCA_048387515.1 of Collinsella sp. GTDB lineage: Bacteria > Actinomycetota > Coriobacteriia > Coriobacteriales > Coriobacteriaceae > Collinsella. The sequence continues at coordinate 17,828 of DBFMRS010000038.1, read as the reverse complement.
CGAGCACGTTGGGTAATAAATGCACGCGTCAGGCAATATGGGCGAAATAACCTGTTGATATATGCGAATAGGAGCGATGGCAACACGTCGCAAAACGTGATTGCTCATCGCTCCTCCCCGGCAACGCCGGCGCGTTTCATAAGCGAACGCAACGCCTTGTCCATCTCCTGCGGCGAGGAAACCCTCGTCTTGGGAGTTGCGAACAAGATGATGTCATAACCCGCAACGGGAAATCCACAGCTGCGGGCGGCCTCGCGCATCACACGCTTAGAACGGTTGCGCACGACAGCACAACCGAGCCGTTTAGCACCAACGAAGGCGACCCTTCCGGAGTCGCCTTCGCCAACCGATTCACATATGGTCATTCGAATCAGAGGGTGATTGAAACGACGCCCCTGACTGAACACATGCTCGAAATCTTGCCGAGACTTAATAGTCTTCATGCGAGATGTGTGTATCGCTGCTAGACAGTGAGACGCTTGCGGCCCTTGGCGCGACGACGGGCGAGCACGGCACGACCACCCTTAGTGGCCATACGGGCACGGAAGCCATGGGTCTTGGCACGCTTACGCTTATTAGGCTGATACGTACGCTTCATCTTAAGTTCCTCCTGCTGCATTTCGAGTGTCCGCGGGGGCGCGGACGCAGATATAGACACGTGAGCTTGAAGATTGTAGGGAAATCAATGTTCAAATGTCAAGAAATCAAAGGTAAAAGGTTGCGCAGTTCACACGGTTCCCCCATAAGCCAAGCTCGATTTAGCGGTGCATGGCAACTTTTCACGATATTTCATCGAGTTTTCAACAGGTCATGTTGGCAATGTTGAGAACTTTTCGTCCGTTTTCCAAAGTTTTCAACAGGTTTTGAAAAGTTGTCGAAAGATGAGAAACATTGCACAGTGAGCTACTATTTGTTCGAAACCTTTTGAAAGATTGCGAGCGGCATGTCTGACGACTTTTACACCATGGTCGATTCCGGAGACCCGGCACCCGACAACGAGCACATCACCGGCGTGCGCGAAGAGCGTGAGGAAGGCGAGCAGACGACCACGCAGGCGCCAAAAGCCATGTACGCCGCGCGCATCGCCGTCTACGACGATATGCTGTCGACACCGCGTGTGATCGTCATTGATCCGCAAGATGTCCGCACGTATTTGGAAGAGACGACCAACACCGTCTACCAGTGCATGAAAGAACAAGGTGGCCATATCTCGCTCATGGTCATCCGCGAGATTGTCGAAAACTTTATCCACGCGCACTTTGCCGAGCCCATCATCTCGATTCTGGACGGCGGAGACACCATCCGCTTTGCTGATCAAGGACCAGGCATCGACGACAAGGAGCGCGCTTTCGACTTTGGCGTTACCAGCGCAAACAGCAAGATGAAGCGCTATATCCGTGGAACCGGAGCGGGGTTTCCCATGGTGCAGGAGTATTTGGAAAACGCCGGCGGTGCCGTATCCATCGAGGACAACATGGGCAACGGCACCGTGGTTACGGTAAGCCTGAACCCTAAACGCGTGCAGGAAATCGAGCGTGCCGGCGGACGTGGCGCTGCCGTGCGGCCCGAGACGGAACAGCCCACATATCCCCTGCCGGGAGCTTTTGCGCAGCAGCCCATGGCAACGCAGCAGATGCAGCCCCCCGTGGGACAGATGCAGCAGCCCGGAATGCTACCTACACAAAAGCCCCGGGCGGCATCGATGTCGATGCCGCCAAACACGCCAGAGGTCATGCCGCTGGCGGATCAGGATGCAGCAGCAATGCAGCAGGCGGCGGGGGCACCGGGTGGCCAACAAATGGGCTATCAGCCGTACCAACAGGGATATCCATATCAGCAGATGCCGCCACTGGGGTACGGCCAACCGTTCCCGCAGCAGTACCAGCAGGGATATCAGCAGCCGCACCAGCAGATGCCGCAGCAGCAGTACAACCCCTGGGCCCAGCAGACGCCTCCGCAGCCTTACCAACAGTGGCCTCAAAGTTTTCAACAGCAAATGCCGCCGATGCAGAGTTCTCAACAACCAGCAGCTCAAATGATGTATCCTAATGCAGCAAATCAGTATGCACAGCCACAACCGGACGTGTTCGTAAGCGATCGCGGCAACGCCGCGCTGGGCTATCTGGCGCAAAATCAAGCGTGCGGTGCAACCGATCTGGCGAGGGCGTTTGGAAACTCGGCCCCCACTTGGTCACGCACGCTCAATGACTTGGCGCAGGCCGGCTTGGTCATCAAGCATGGCCAGAAATACCATCTGACCGAACTCGGCGCCGCTCGCGTGCGAGCTCAGAGCTAAAGAACGGGAGAGACAGTGGACGAGGAAGCAAGCATCATCCTGGGGGATGCCATCGCCTTTTGCCAGCGCGACGGCCAAGATGCACGCCTCATCAACATGCTGGGGCAATCGCGCGCCATAAGCCTGACCGAAGATACGCTCACGATCGAGGCCCCCTCGCGCTTTGCCATCGCGCAGCTCAAAAAGCATCAGCCGACTATTGAGGCCTATCTGGAAGAAATCGCCTTTGCACCGATTGCGCTCGACATCGTGGCACCGCAAGGCGCCGCGACGGAATCCGCTGTCGCGACGGCGCCCGCCACGGCTCCCGCTGTTTCCCCGGCGGTGCCGGCCTCCGCAGGCGACGTGCCGACAATCGAGCACCAGCGCAGCGATGTTTCCCGTGAAACCATGGCACCGTTGCCGACCGCGGCAGCGACGTCAACGAGCGCACCCGTCACGCACATGCCCATCGCTCACGACGCAGCGGCGGGCGCTGATTCGGGCATTGCAATCAAGAACACGCTCTCGGCCGATGATTTTCGTCGCATGATGAACCAGATGAAGGGCGGAGCGCCGACTAAATCCACGCAAGCTGCGACCCCCGCTTCACCCATGCCAGCACCGACCGTGCCGGCTGAGCAGAATACGGATGGAGCCCCGCTCGCCGCGAACTCAAAATTTACCTTTGAGAACTTTGTCTACGGCCCCGAGAACAGCCATGCCTATCGCTCGGCACTCAAGTTTGCCGCCCTCGCGGACGAGCGCGGCACGTGCACATCACTGTTCATCTACGGCAAATCGGGCCTGGGCAAGACGCACCTGCTACTTGCCATCAAAAACGAGCTCGCCGAGAAGTCGCCCGAGATCAAGGTCAAGTATGCCAACTCCCAGGCATATCTGGACGACCTGATGACCGAGTTCGACCGCCAAAAGAAGAGCAACGCCCCCATCATGCAGGCGTACCACGGCGTGGACGTGCTCATCATCGATGACATCCAAAACATCATCGGCAAGCGCGCGAGCGTGGACTACTTTTTCCAGCTCATGGACGAGTTCATCCGCAACAACAAGAAGGTCGTCATCGCGGCAGACCGCGCCCCCAAGGACCTGAGCATGGACGAGCGTCTGACCAGCCGCTTCAACGCCGGCATGCTCTGCCTGGTCGCAGAGCCCAGCTACGAGATGAAATACAAGATCTTGCAGCGCTATTACGAGAACACCATCGTCGCCGCTCCCGAGGCAGGCGACGACTCACTGCTGGCGGCCTACGGGGGCGACGGCGGGCACCTGACCGATGAGCACTTTAAGCACATGGCAGAGGTGTCGGGCACCAACATCCGCGAACTCGAGAGCTTCTGCGAGCGCTGCGCCGGCGAGGCGGGCGACCGCGAGCGCGAGGGCGGGGAGCTCACCTTTGACGATATCGACGCCATCGCCAGCCAGTACTTCGACACATCGGCCAAAAAGATCAACGTGCAAACGGTTCAGTCCGTCATCGAAGAGCAGTACGGCGTGACACACGAGGAGCTCACCGGCCCGCGTCGCAACGCCAATATCGCCAAAGCACGCCATATCGCTATCTACCTGGCCATCGAAATGTGCGAGATGACGACCACGGCGGTAGGCGCCGAATTTGGCAACCGCAACCACTCGACCGTCAGCACGAGTTACAAAAAGGTCCAGAAGATGATCCAGGAAGACCGCACCGTCACCGAAGACCTCAAGTCGCTGCGCGATAAAATTACACTGCGCTCGTAGGGAAATAGAGACACCTGTTGAAAACTTGTCGAAACCACGGGCATAAGGTGTCTAAAACCCAATCCGCGGTGATGAAAAGTTTTGCGCAGGTTTTGAACGTGGAAAACCACCCCTGTTGCACACAGGTTGCTGTCGATTCTCTTTCTGGGTCTGACCTGCGTCTTTGGGAGTAATCAACAGTTTCGTCAGTGCTATTACTATTATTAAGATATTTATATCTATAGAAAGGTATTAAAGATGAAGTTCACCGTCAGCCAGAGCTCGCTTACACAAGCCATCGGCGTCGTTATGAAGGGTGTCGCTTCGGCGTCCACCCTTCCCATCCTGTCGGGCGTGCTCGTCAAGGCGCAAGACGGCATCTTGGAATTCCAGACCTCTAACTACACCATCTCGATCCGTCATCGCATCGCGGCGCATGTCGAAGAAGAGGGCGAGATGGTTATCCCCTGTAAGATGCTCTCCAATATCACCAAGACCCTCCCCGATGCCCCGGTCACCTTTGAGCTGTCCGAGCGCCAGGTGCTGATTGGTTGCGAGAAGAGCTCTTTCCGCCTGAACACGCTCGATGCCAATGACTTCCCCGAGTTTCCGGCCTATGCCATCGAGAGTGCCGTGGAGCTGCCGACCGATATCTTGTCCGAGATGGTCGGCCGCGTGTGGCGCGTCACCTCGACCGACAAGGCCCGCCCCATCCTGGGCGGCGTGCACATGAAGGTCGAGAACAACACCGTGCGCCTGGTGGCGACCGATTCCTTCCGCTTGGCCGTGTGCGATACGCAGGTCGAGACCTCGACCCTCGAGGGCTCCTTTGAGCTCAACGTTCCGGCCGACGCCTTTAACGACGCGCTGAACATCATGGCCAGCCAGGCGACCATCATGATCGGGGCTACCGACACCCAGGTCGTCTTCGAGGCCGGCAACACCACCTACGTGTCGCGCCGTATCGAGGGCATGTACCCCAACTACAAGCAGCTCATCCCCGATTCGTGCGTGACGAGCGTCAAGATCGACGTCGCCGCCTTTAACGCCGCCCTCAAGCGCGTGGCCGTTATCGCGAGCGCCAACCCCGCCGTCAAGTTCGAGATCGATGTCGAGAACGGGCAGATGGGCCTGTCCTCCATTTCCAATGACCAGGACCTTGCGCAGGAGACGATCGATGTCGAGGCCGAGGGCGAGTCGGGTACCATCGCCTTCAACTACCACTACATCTTCGGCTGCCTCAATGCCCTGTCCAAGGAGAAGGAGATCACGCTGGAGCTCAAGAGCTACTCGCAGGCGGGCATCTTCAAGTCCTACGACAAGATCAACTACCTGTACCTGGTCATGCCGGTCCGCATCTAGCAACCGCCCCATGACCATGTTCGCCCGCGATCTTTCCGTCGCGCACTACCGCAGCTTCGATAGCTATCGCCTTGCCCTGGACGAGGGCGTGACGATACTTGCGGGACCCAACGCGGCGGGAAAGACCAATCTCATAGAGGCGCTGCAGCTGCTGACGAGCGGCGCCTCGTTTAGGCATCCGACCGCAGCCGAGCTCGTCCATGACGGCGTGGGCTCGTGCAAGGTCGAGCTGAGGCTCGAGGGCGACGGCCGCGTGCTTGATATGGGATTGAGCGCGGAGGACGGTAAGCGCTCGTTTAGCCGCAACGGCAAGAGATGCTCTGCCGCCGGTGTGCGCGGGGTCCTGCCGAGCGTGCTGTTTTGCCCCGACCATCTGGACATGGTTAAGCGAGGCGCCAGTGTGCGCCGTGCTGCCCTCGATGACTTTGGCATGCAACTGAGCGCACGCTATGCCGATCTTGCGAGCACCTATGGGCGCTGCGTGACCCAGCGTAACGCCTTGCTCAAGGAGGCCTGGTGCTGCCGCGAGATGCTCGGCGCGTGGAACGATTCGATTGCCCGCGCGGGCTCGGCCCTGCTCGTGCACCGGTTGGCCCTGCTCGACCGGCTGGCGGGCCATGTGCACACTGCCTACGGGCAAGTGGCGTCCGGCGAGGCCGCCAACGTGACCTATACGTCCACGCTGGGGGATTTGCCCCAGGTCGATGATCGCGAAGAGCTGAAGGGCTGGGCGTACGAGCGCATGCTGGCTGCCCTTGATGAGCACGCCGACGAGGAAATTCGCCGCGGCGTGACGTTGGTGGGACCGCATCGCGATGAGATTGAGTTTACCGTAGCGGGTCGTTCCGCCCGTTCGTTTGCCAGCCAAGGTCAGCAGCGAACGTTGGTGCTGGCCTGGAAGGTGGCGGAGGTGGCCGTGGCTCGCGATGTGCTGGGCACCGCCCCACTGCTGCTTTTGGACGACGTGATGAGCGAGCTCGACGGCGAGCGCCGCGGCGCTTTTCTGCGGCTGATCGGCGATGATATCCAGACGGTCATAACCACGACCAACCTGGGGTATTTTACCGGCGACCTGCTTGATCGAGCCAAGGTGGTGAGCATGGGTGAGACGTGCTAATTACGAGCGCGAGAGCGAAACGGTCGCCTTCAGTGGCTTTTTGAACGCAGAGCGCCAGCGCATCCTGGCGGCTGCAACGCCTAAGCGCCGTGCGCAGATGGAGGCTGCCGAGGAGTCGCGCGCGGTCTATCGCGCGTGGAACGCGGTGTGCTCGGGCACGCGCGAGGGACGGCATGTGACGGGCTTGCGCTACCTGCCCGAGTCCAATGAGCTGCTGGTATATCTCGATTCGCCCTCGTGGACGCAGGAAATGACGCTGTTGCGCGAGATCATTCGCGCGCGCATGGAGCGCGCCGGTGCGCATGTGGACGGCCTGGTGTTCAAAACTACCGCGCCCGGTCACACGCCGCCCGCCGCCAAGGAGCGCCTGCGCCCGGCGACGACCGAGCGCCCGCCGGCCCCGCACGCCGACCTCAGTGAGGCCGAGCGCACCGAGATTGAGCGCCAAGTGGCACCCATCGAGGACCAAAAACTGCGCGAGGCCCTCGAGAACGCCATGAGAGCCAGTGCCGAGTGGGCCAAGGGCGTGCAAAGCAAAAAAGAGCCTTAAATCGCATCTGGTGGCCTTGTAGAGCCAAATACCCTCGTTCCCGAGGGTATTTTTTTACGATAAACTAGTAAGGCTGTACACATTTTCTTGACTGAAGGAGGACGTGTGGCAAACGAAAACGATTACGATGGCGGCGAGATTAAGATTCTCGAAGGTCTCGAGGCCGTTCGTAAGCGCCCGGGCATGTATATCGGCTCGACGAGCGCCAGCGGTCTGCATCACCTGGTGTGGGAGATCGTTGACAACTCCGTCGACGAGGCCATGGCCGGTTTCTGCACCGAGATCCAGGTGACGGTCCACGCCGACAACTCCATCACGGTCGTCGACAACGGGCGCGGCATCCCCGTCGACGAGCACCCCGTTAAAAAGATCCCGACGCTCGAGGTCGTCATGACGATCCTGCACGCCGGCGGTAAGTTCGATAACTCGGCCTATAAGGTCTCGGGCGGCCTGCACGGCGTTGGTATCTCCGTCGTCAACGCACTGTCCAAGCGCGTGGTCGTTCAGGTTCGTCGCGACGGCAACACCTACGAGATGGAGTTCTCGCGCGGCAAGACCGTCAAGAAGATGGAGGTCGTGGGCACCTCGGATTCGACGGGCACCACCGTCACCTTCTGGCCCGACGACGAGATCTTCGAGACCTGTATCTACGATTTCGATACGCTGCACAACCGTCTGCAGGAGACGGCGTTCCTCAATAAGAACCTCAAAATCGTGCTGACCGACGAGCGCGATGCGACTCCCCACGTGGAGGAGTTTTGCTACGAGGGCGGCATCATCGACTTCGTCAAGTTCCTCAACGAGGGCAAGGACGTCCCCGAGGCCTTTAAGGAGCCCATCTACATCGAGGGCAAATCGGACCCGGACGCACCTGTGGCCAAGATGGGCGAGGTCGAGGTTTCCCTGCAGTGGAATAGCGGTTACGGCGAGAACGTCATGTCGTTTGCCAACGACATCTACACCCCCGAGGGCGGCATGCACCTTGAGGGCTTCCGCACCGCGCTCACCCGCGTGATCAACGATTACGCGCGCAAGCAGAACCTGCTCAAGGAAAAAGACGCCAATCTGACCGGCGACGATGTGCGCGAGGGCCTTTCGGCCGTTATCTCGGTCAAGCTGCCCGACCCGCAGTTTGAGGGCCAGACCAAGGCAAAGCTCGGCAGCTCCTATATGCGAGCGCTGACGCTCAAGATCGTGACCGACGGCCTTGCCGATTACTTGGAGGAGCATCCCAAGCCCGCCCGCGAGATCGTCAAGAAGGCGCAACAGGCCTGCAAGGCGCGCAACGCCGCCCGCAAGGCGCGCGAGGCGACCCGCCGCAAGAGCCTGCTCGAGACGGCGTCCCTGCCCGGTAAGCTCGCCGACTGCTCGGTGCGCGATGCCGAGCTGACCGAGCTCTTCATTGTAGAGGGCGACTCGGCAGGCGGTTCGGCCAAGGACGGCCGTCGCCGAGACATCCAGGCGATTCTGCCCCTGCGCGGCAAGATTTTGAACGTCGAACGCGTTGGTGACCATCGCGCGTTCTCGAGTGACACCATCCAGTCGCTGATTACCGCGATCGGTTGCGGCGTCACGACGAGTGCCGGCGACGGCGGCGACTTCGATATCACCAAGGCGCGCTACCACAAGATCATCATCATGACCGATGCAGACGTCGACGGCGCGCATATCCGCATCCTGCTGCTGACGTTCTTCTACAAGTACATGCGTCCGCTGATCGATGCCGGCTACGTCTATGTTGCCTGCCCGCCCATCTTTGGCATTAAGGTGCGCAACAAGATCCACTACGTGTATCCCAACGGCCGCCAGCCCGAAGACGAGATCCTGCGCGATACCATCCAGAGCCTGGGCCTGAACCCCGACGATAACGACGAGGACGGCAAGGCCAAGGACGGCAAGATCACCAAAAAGCGCAAGGGCTATACCGTCCAGCGCTACAAGGGTCTGGGCGAGATGGACCCCAAACAGCTTGCCTCGACGACGATGGATCCCAAGACCCGCATCCTGCAGCGTGTGTCGATCGAGGACGCCGTGGTGGCGGACCGCGCCGTGCGCGAGCTGATGGGTTCCGAGGTCGGCTATCGCCGCGAGTACATTGAAAAACATGCGCATGACGCGCGTTTCCTTGACGCTTAAGAGGAGGTAACGTGGCAGACGATATCAATAATAACGGGGGTATGGACGAGGCCGGCGATGCCGGCATGCCCGACGATCTGAAGCGCCTGCTTGCCCGTGCTGAGCAGGGCGAGGACGGCGACCCGGACGCCTATAACCCCGATGTCGATGATGACGAGGAAGAGGATGACGACGGCGAGCTCGAGGAGAGCTTTGGCGAAGTCGACCGTGGCGCCTCGGCCGGCGAGGATATCAACGGCGGCCAGCTCCAGATTTCGGAGTTCGGTCGCGAGATGAAGCAGTCGTTCATCGAGTATTCGATGTCGGTTATCACGGCGCGCGCCCTGCCGGACGTGCGCGACGGCTTAAAGCCGGTGCATCGCCGCATCCTGTACGCGATGAACGAGAGCGGCATCTACCCCAACCGCCCGCACAAGAAGTCGGCCTGGACGGTCGGCGAAGTTATCGGTAAGTACCACCCGCATGGCGACTCCGCGGTCTACGAGGCCATGGTCCGCCTGGCGCAGTGGTTCTCCATGCGCACGCCGCTCATCGACGGTCACGGCAACTTCGGCAACATCGACGGCGACGGCGCGGCAGCCATGCGTTACACCGAGAGCCGCCTGGCCAAGCCCGCCATGGAACTGCTGCGTGACTTGCAGAAGGATACCGTCGACTGGCAGCCCAACTACGACGAATCGCTCGCCGAACCCGTGGCGCTGCCTGCGCGCTTCCCCAACCTGCTGGTCAACGGCAGCCAGGGCATCGCCGTCGGCATGGCCACCAACATCGCCCCGCATAACCTCACCGAGGCGATCGAGGCCACCTGCTACCTGATCGACAACCCCGACGCCACCGTCGACGAGCTCATGCAGATCATGCCCGGTCCGGACTTCCCCACCGGCGCCATCATCATGGGCAGCGCCGGCATTAAGCAGAGCTACGAGACCGGCCGCGGCTCCATTACCGTGCGTGCCAAGGCACATGTGGAGTCCACCAAGACCGGCCGCAGCCGCTTGGTCTTTACCGAGATTCCCTACATGGTCAACAAGGGCACCCTGCAGGAGAAGATCGCCCAGCTCGTCAACGACAAGCGCATCGAGGGCATCTCGGATATGCGCGATGAGTCCAACCAGAAGGGTATCCGCCTGGTCATCGAGCTCAAGAAGGGCGTCATTCCGCAGGTCGTGCTCAACAATCTGTATAAGTACACCTCGCTGCAGACGACCTTTGGCGCCAACAACCTGGCACTCGTCAACGGCGTTCCCAAATGCCTGAGCCTGCGCGAGATGCTGCAGCACTACATTGACCACCAGGTCGACGTGGTCACCCGCCGTACCCGCTTCGACCTTAAGAAGGCCCAGGCCCGCGCGCATATCCTTGAGGGCTACTTGATGGCTCTCGACCATATCGACGAAGTCATTAGCATCATCCGCTCCTCGCAGACCGACTCCGAGGCCAGCAGCCGCTTGATCGAGCGCTTTGGCTTTACGCCCGAGCAGACCACGGCCATCCTCGAGATGAAGCTGCGCCGCCTGACCGGCCTGGAGCGCGACAAGATCCAAGAAGAGCTGGACGGCCTGCGCCGCGCCATCGCCTACTACGAGGACCTGCTGGCGCACGAGGAAAAGATCCTGGGCGTCATCAAGGAAGAGATGCGCGAGATCTCGAAGAAGTTTGGCGACAAGCGCCGCACCGAGATCAGCCATGTCGAGAAGGACCTGGATGTGGAGGACCTGATCGCCGACGAGGATATGGTCGTGACCATTACCCATACCGGCTATGTGAAGCGCATCCCGGTTGCCGCCTATCGCGCCCAGAAGCGCGGTGGCAAGGGCGTGTCGGGCGTCAACCTCAAAGAGGATGACGTTATCGACGAGATGTTCATCGCGTCCACGCACGAGTACGTGCTGTTCTTCTCGAGCAAGGGCAAGGTGTATCGCCTGAAGGTGCACGAGCTACCGGTGGGCACGCGCCAGGCGCGCGGTACCGCGATCGTCAACCTGCTGCCCTTCGAGGAGGGCGAGAAGATCGCGAGCGTCATCAGCTGCCGCGAGTTCCCCGCCGACGAGTACCTGATGTTTGCCACCAAGAGCGGCATGGTCAAGAAGACCGTGATGAGCGCCTACGACCGCAGTCGCCGCGACGGCCTGATCGCCATCAACCTGAGGGACGACGACGCGCTGCTCGCCGTGCGTCGCGTGCGCGAGGGCGACAAGATCATCATGGCCACCACTGCGGGTAAGGCGATCATGTTCCCCGAGGACCAGGTGCGCGCCACCGGCCGCGATACCAGCGGCGTGCGCGGCATTGGCATGAAGGACGGCGTGAGCGTTCTGGGTATGGAAGTTACCAACGGCAACGGTGACCTGTTCGTCATCACCGAGCGCGGCTACGGCAAGCGCACGCCGGTTGCGGACTACCCGGAGCAGAACCGCGGCGGCCAGGGCGTCTACACCATCCAAATGACCGAGCGTAAGGGTAACCTCGCGGCCATGAAGACGGTGGGCCCGCAGCACGAGCTATTCATCGTGACGGAGGGCGCGACGGTCATTCGCGTCAAGACCGACGAGATCAGCCAGACTGGCCGCGCCACCCAGGGCGTCAAGATGATGACCGTCGACGACAACGACCGCATCTGCGCTGTCGCCCGCATGACAGCCGCCAAAGAGAAGCCCGAAGGCGAAGCCACGGAAAACGGCTCTGCCCCCGAAGAAACCCCTGTCGATCTAGGCGACGGCAACGACATGCCAGAAGATCTCCTAGACGAGTAAGAGGCCCTAGCTGGTAAAAATTATCAGACCCCATATATCGGCGGTCGGCGCACCTGCGCGCCGACCGCTTTTTTGAAAACCTAGGGACCCGCGTTCGCCCCGGCCGCCCGGCGGCATATGAAGTCGATCGCGAGTTCCGCACGAGCCGGAGAGCACTTAATGTGCTCTCCGTGCGAGTCAGGACTGTCCGAGCAGGCGACTTCATATGCCGCCGGGCGGCCGGGGCGAACTCCTCCAAAGATTTTCAAAAAAGTTGTTGACGCGCGCGTAACGACTCGTCTAATATATCCCTTGCGCGATGGACCTGTAGCTCAGTTGGTTAGAGCGTCCGGCTGATAACCGGGAGGTCACAAGTTCGAATCTTGTCAGGTCCACCACTTTCTTTCGCAATAAACACCCCAGCGAGAGCCGAGTCGCCGCTGGGGTGTTTATTACTGTCTCCGTGGGGGTTTAGCTCAGCTGGGAGAGCGCGGGCTTTGCAAGCCTGAGGTCAGGGGTTCGATCCCCCTAACCTCCACCATGATGGACCTGTAGCTCAGTTGGTTAGAGCGTCCGGCTGATAACCGGGAGGTCACAAGTTCGAATCTTGTCAGGTCCACCATAAAAACTGTGAAGAGCCCTGGGGCATTGCCTCGGGGCTTTTTCTTGCGTGTGATAAATCTCATTTTGGTTTTGTGTGCTGGGCGAAAGATTGGGTAGTATAGCTATTCAATGCGGCGGTACCGCCGCCTGTTAACCGCTACGTACCGGAGGTGTTCCATGGTTCGTGTCGACATAGAGACCATCGTCATGGCCGCCGGTCCCGTGCCATCGCTTATCATGCTTCGCGAGCGCTGCAGCAAATCGGACTCGCCCGCACCGCTGCGTTCCCTTTCCATTCAGACTGGTTCGTTTGAGGCCGCTGCCATCAGCCGTGGCATCGATTGCGGCCGCACCGAGCGCCCAATTACCCATGACCTGCTGCTCGACACTGTTGACGCCTTGGGTGCCAAGCTCGAGCGCATCGAGATCGTGCGTGCCGAGCCACCGGTGTTCTACGCGACGATTGTCGTGCTGGCCGATGGCGGCGAGCGCAAGATCGACGCCCGTCCCAGCGACGCCATCGCCCTCGCCGTGCGCAGCAATGCCCCCATGTTCGTTGAGGACGACATCATGAATCGTCTGGGTACCGTTTCTACCCACGCCGAGGAAGTCGACGACGAGCAGGAGTTCGAGAAGTTCGACGAGTTCGTCCATACGCTCTCCCCCGATGATTTCTAAATGCCTGGCAAACATGCGACGGAGCGTTCGCTGATGGTCGGCGGCATGTCGGCCGAGGCAGCTGCCATTGCGCGTGAAGCCCAGATGCGCTCAGAGGCATCCGAGGCCGCCCGCATCGCCTATGTGACGCAGGCCCGCACGTTTCGCGAGCGCCGTGGCTCCTATATCAAGATGGTTGTCGTCTCCGCCCTTGTCGCGGCAATCTGCTCTCGTCTTCGTGGTACAGTTGGTGCGCTTGGGTTTTCGATTTCAACAGGCTTGGTAATCTGGGGTGTGGTCGATGCGGTGATGCTGACCAACCAGATCAAGGTGCTCGACAAGCGCGCGATGGATATGATGCGCGCCCGCGACGCTGCCGCCAAGATCGCTGCCGAGGCACAAGAACTGTAACGACGCCGGATTCGATGGGAAGGTCTAAAGATGGCACAGGATATGCAGGACGCCGGTAACGTCTCCGCCGAGCTCGACGCCATGGTGTGTGACCTGATTGGTGCGTTCTTGGACGACCTTGCCGCCGGCGAGAATCCGGGCGTAGTTGTGGCGATCGAGGACGCTGCTTCCAACCGTTATCTGGCGGCACTCGACGAGGACGGCGAGGAGGCGTGCCTGGAGGCGGCCACCAACTTTATCTCCGAGCACAAGATGGGTCTTAAGGACGAGGGCCTGGGCCGTATCGCCCGCTATGCCATCGGCTACACCGGCTGCGTCGAGATTGACGGCGGCTACCACGATGCTCTGCTTGTGAGCTTCTTTGAAACCACGCTCGAGAGCGGTTTTTCGGCATACGTGCTGTATGAGGGCATGGGTGCCGGCGATGGTTTTATGTGGAGCGACCCTGAACCTGCAGGTGAGGAAACCCCTCTTATCTAAAATCGCTAAAATAAACGAGTTTTCGGTAAAAGGCTCAATATTCCCGCTGAGCGTTGTGTTGCTGGGCGGGTCGCATACGCGTGCCGTTTGTATATGGATAGAAGATAGGGGAACTACATGCGCGTAGACAATCTGAGGAACATCGCCATCATCGCTCACGTCGACCACGGCAAGACGACGATGGTCGACAAGCTCCTGCGTGCCACGGACGCCTTCCGTGCCAACCAGCAGGTCGAGGACCGCGTCCTGGACTCTAACGACCAGGAGCGCGAGCGCGGCATTACGATTCTCGCCAAGAACATCTCTATCGAGTACAAAGACGTTAAGATCAACGTCATCGACACCCCGGGCCACGCTGACTTTGGCGGCGAGGTCGAGCGCGTGCTGCGTATGGCTGATGGCGCCCTGCTGCTGGTCGACGCTTTTGAGGGCCCCATGCCCCAGACCCGCTTCGTGCTGCGTCACGCTATCGACACCGGCCTCAAGATCATGATCGTCATCAACAAGATCGATCGTCCGGGCGCCAACCCCGAGAAGGCCTACAACGACTGCCTGGACCTCATGGCCGATCTGGGCGCCACCGACGACCAGCTTGAGTTTGCCATGGAGCACGTGGTCTACGCCAGCGCCATGAATGGCTTTGCCCGCCTTGACCCCAACGACGGCAACACGGACATGTACCCGCTGCTCGACATGATCATCGACGACATGCCCGCCCCCGAGGTTGACGAGAACGCCCCGCTGGCCATGCAGTGCGTGACTATCGACCACTCCAACTTCGTTGGCCGTATCGGCATCGGTCGCGTGTACTCCGGTACCATCCACCAGGGCGATCAGATCCTGGTTGTCAAGAACGACGGCTCCAGCGCCACCGCTACCGTCAAGCAGCTCTTTACCTTCGACTACCTGGGCCGCACCGAGTGCCAGGAAGTCGGCGCCGGCGACATCGCCGCTGTCGTGGGCATCGACCGCACCGATATCGGCGATGTCTACACCGATCCCGAGAACCCCGTCGAGCTCGAGCCCATCGAGATCGACCCGCCGACTCTGTCCATCGTCTTCGAGGCTTCGACCTCCCCGCTCGTCGGCCGCGACGGCGACATCGTGGGCGCCCGTCAGCTCAAGGAGCGCCTGTTCAACGAGGCCGAGAACAACGTGACCATGAAGATCGAGGAGCTCGAGGACAAGAGCGGCGTCGAGGTCTCGGGCCGCGGCATCCTGCACCTGTCCGTCCTGATGGAGTCCATGCGCCGCGAGGGCTTTGAGTTCCAGGTCGGCCGTCCCCGCGTTTTGTTTAAGAAGGACGAGAACGGCAACAAGATGGAGCCCGTCGAGCAGGCCGTCGTCGAGTGCCCGGACGAGTACTCGGGCAAGGTCGTTGAGGTCTTCGGTACCTCCGGCGGCATCATGACGAGCATGGACACCTCGGGCATCGTGACGCACCTCGAGTTCAAGATCCCGACGCGCGGCATCATGGGCCTTAAGAACCGCATCATGAACGTCACCCACGGCGAGGGCGTGTTCTACCACACCTTCCTGGAGTATGGTCCTTATGCCGGCGAGATCGGCAACCGCCAGAACGGCGCCATGATTTCCATGACCACCGAGAAGGCCGTTGCCTATGCTCTGGGTACGCTGCAGGAGCGCGGCCAGCTGTTTGTTGAGCCGGGCACCGAGTGCTACGAGGGCATGATCGTGGGCGAGCGCAGCAAGGCCGGCGACATGGTCGTCAACATCGCGCGTACCAAGAACCTGGGCAACCAGCGTTCCTCGACCTCCGATATCTCCGTCCAGCTGGTGCCGCCTCGCACCTTCTCGCTGGAGGAGGCGCTGGAGTACATCGCCGACGACGAGCTGGTCGAGATCACTCCCAAGAACATTCGCCTGCGCAAGCGTCTGCTCAACGCCACCGACCGCAAGAAGGCTGCCGTCCGCGCCGGACAGGTCAACAAATAAGCGCCGGGTTTTATAGCGACTAACAAGAAAGGGCGCCGACCGCAACGGTCGGCGTCCTTTTTTGGTGCAATGGGGTCAGGTTAGTTTGCACCATGGCGGGGGTGGTTGGCCCTCCGATTGGCCTTCCGGTCAAAGTTAAGTTGTTTAAACATATACATTATTTAACAGAATATAACCGCTTTGATACAAAACTGTTAACAGGTAAATATCAACTGGTATTAAATTAAAAGACCTCTTGACCTGCACTGATAATTGTTCTCGGGGGAAGCGGGCGCTGCGGGGCGCGGCAACGGCGCGCGATTTCCGCGTCGCAGCGCTACCCTGATGCTGAATGCCGGGACGATGACCCACTGACCTGCTGACGCCTCTTCGGCCGTCCTCAAATCCGACCTGTCTCGCCCCGGCATCCGCGTCCCGGAGTCCTGCCATGACCTAATAGGAGCATGAGCGCGGACAATCGGACAAGCCAATTGGATTGTAGCGCTCCCGTCAGTGCAATGTCTGGGAGACCCGGGCGCGGAGCAGGCGGCAGACCGAGGGGAGCGAAAATGGAAGGCGAAACGGTCATCGCGGGCGTCGACACGCACAAGGACGTGCATGTTCTGTGCCTGCTCGACGGCCTCGGGAGGAAGATCTGGAGCGGGAGCTTCGGGGCCGACCCCGAGGGCTACGACAGGCTGGCGGAGGCGATAGGCGACCCGGGGAGCTGCATGGTCGTCGGCGTCGAGGGCACGGCATCGTACGGGGCCGGGCTGACAAGGAGGCTCGTGGAGCTCGGGTACAACGTCGTCGAGGTGCTCAGGCCCAAGAGGGACAAGGTGAGGCCCGGCGAGGGGAAGAGCGACCCGCTGGACGCCGAGCGCGCGGCGCGCAAGGCGGCGTCCGGGAGGGGCTGCTCCGTGCCGAAGTCGCAGGACGGCTGGGTCGAGGCGGTGCGCCAGCTCTACGTCGCGCGCAGGCTGGCCGTCGCGACGTCCACGTCCTGCGTGGCCTGCGCGAAGTCGATGCTCACGACGGCCCCGAGCGCCCTGAGGGAGCGGTTCAGGGGCCGCGAGCGGCCGAAGGACCTCATGCCGCTGCTCGCGCGCGGGAGGAAGGCGGGCGACGCGCTCGAGGAGAGCGTGCTGGCCTCGCTGCGGTCAGTCGCGGCGGTCTGGAAGGAGGCCCGCAGCCAGGTCGAGTCCCTCGACGAGCGCATCCGCGCGCTGCTGGAGGCGAACGCGCCCGCGCTGCTCGGCGTCGAGGGCTGCGGCACCACGACCGCCGCCGCCCTGGTCGTGGCCGCCGGCGACAACCCCGGCAGGCTGAAGGGCGAGGCGGCGTTCTCGATGATGTGCGGCGCCTCCCCGATCCCCGCGTCGAGCGGGAAGACGGACCGGCACAGGCTCAACCGCGGCGGCAACCGGCAGGCGAACTGGGCGCTCTACGAGATCGCGATCAAGCGCATGGCGTACGACGAGAGGACGAGGAGGTACGTGGCGAGGCGGACCTCCGAGGGGAAGTCCCGGCGGGAGGCGGTCCGCTGCCTGAAGCGCTACATAGCGCGGGAGGTGTACCACGTGCTCATGGACCCGAACCCCGACGGCGCCGCGCCGGAAGGCCCCGAGCTCGCGAAGATGCGCAAGGCGATGCGGGTGACTCAGAAGAAAGCCGCCGCGGAGCTCGGCCTGTCCGCAGCCACACTCGGGCACTTGGAACGGGGGAAACGGCGGTCGACGAAACTGGAGAGGAGGTATTACGAGCTCCTGTGCGAATTGGAGAGAGCGCTCCCGCAAACTGCCTCTTGACAACTTATAGGAGCGTCGGTTT
>DBFMRS010000037.1:0-12396 GCA_048387515.1 Collinsella sp. | reverse complement strand
TCTGTGGAGAACGGGGCAACGGCGATGCTTGACGGCGGGAAAGGAGGGGTGTCCGGCGGCGAGAAGCAAAAGATTGCAATTGTGAGACAGCTGTTGAAATCGCCGGACGTTATGCTTTTTGATGAACCGACCTCAGCACTTGATGCGAAGAGTCGAGGCGCGCTGATCAAATTGCTTCATGAAATTAAGAGAGACCATATTGTAATCGTTGTCACTCATGACGAGGAGATGCTTGCCGCCTGTGACGAGGTCATTTCGACGGCTGGATGATTATCGGATTGTGGCGTTGAAGACCAAGAAACTTGAAATGGCGTGGGCTCTGGGTAGGTCTCCACGGGTACGCCGTCGGTGCTGTACTCGACCGCCCGGCAAGAAGGTTTTATAGCGTGTTTCCCCAGAGAGGTCCCTTTGTCCGGTAGTGGCGAGGGGAGCCTCTCTTTTGCTCACCTCTTGCGGCGGAGGGGGACACCATGCGCCTATGCAGGACAAACTGCGCGTTCTTGTCGAATGATGGGCTATGTGTAGAGATGATGGTCTCGGGTAGAGGCCGTGTCGCGCTCGGCTGCGATGAGCCAGGCAATTCAATCTTCATCCGGGAGGGCCTTGGCAAGACAAGCAGGGCGAAGACCTTGGCGACGTTCGGGAGCCGTGTGGCGCCCGGCTCCACGCTCATCCACGACATGGAGCCGGGCGCCACACGGCTCCCGTCAACAATCTGTCACTGAAGAGCCAGCACTACAACGCGAAGCTGCTCAAGGGCGTTCCCGACGGCCAGAACCCGCTGGGGCCCGTGAACCGGATGCGCTACTTCATGCAGTGCTTCCTGAGGGCTCATCCCGGCTCCAACCGGGACGACATGCGGGGCTGTGGCTATGAGTCCGCCCGAGGACAAGCTTGAGAAGGCCGCGATGGTGCTCGATCGGGCAATGCGATACCCGAAAACGCTCAGGTTCAGGCAGTTCTATGCAAGAAAGCCCAGTTCAGATGAGTTCGACGAGCAATATTTATCAACACAGTGCAAGGGGGGATTATATTTGTATTTCATCCGTGTTGAGCTTCACACGGTGCGCGACTCATCGCAAACTGGCGGGCGCAGCGGAAAGAAAACCGACTGCAGACGAACGATCGATATCGGGAGCAAATAGCCACCGGATGCTTTTCGGTCTCCTACGCGTCGACCTCCGCGATTTCTTCTGCGTCTCGCCAAGTTGAAAGGAGCGATGTCGAAAACTCCTTTTCGGTTAGCGTCAAGACATCCTTCACGCAAAAACCTTTCAATTTGTCAGGAAGCCCAAAACGCGCTTTTTTCCTAATCGAGCTGGCAACCCGCTTCAACGCGGTCTTGTTCTTGTCCTCGTTGTATACCAAAACAAAGACGCAGTGCTCGCGAAACCATCTCGTCCTCTTTCCCCACAGGTCCGAGCAGATCAAAACGCTGTCCTTGCACTTCTCGATGAGGGCGTCCCTTTGGCCAAGATTGATACCAAGCTCTTCGTCATCCTTGGGATTGAGCCTCTTCCCCAGCGTCTCCTTCAGACTGCCATTTTTAAATTCGACTAGATATAACGTTTCCCGATCGCAATACAGCGCATCGGCGGAGCGCGGGAGTTGCATCCACCTATTGACCTTCTTGCAGTAGCATTCTTTAACAGAGTCAAAATTGACAACAGGCAAATCGTCATCCACAAGAGAGACGCTCCCGTCTCTGGATGTTTTGGAGATGGTCGACGTGCAGTCCCTTAGGATACAGGTCCTGCAACGGGAGCAACCATCGCTGCCATCTGGCACCGCGGGAGAGTTCGGATGAGGGCAGGAGGCGCACAGGTCGCTACTCAAGGCCGTACTCCTCCCTCTCAAGCGTATCAAAAGGAGCCGCCAGCTTCTCGTAGGCGACCTCAGTCGAGCCGGTTATATCGGCAAAGCGAGAGCGTCCATCAGTGCAGGTCTCCGCAAGATAATATGAGCACAATCCATCAACAGCGTGCTTCTTAGAATACACTTCGATCGCATTCAGGAAATATGGACTATGGGTGCTCATTAAGACGTGCATCCCGAGCTCTTTCTGGAGCAGCACGATTATCTCGGCGAAGGCCAGCTGCCATGCAGGATGAAGATGAATCTCGGGTTCATCGAGGATAATAGTCCCTCCGGCATCTAGCGCGCCGGACTTCAAGAGCACCTTCATGATGGCGAACGTCTTCAAGCCAGCAGAAAGGTTCCCAGGCTCCAACCCCCGAGCGAAGCCCTCTTCGAGATACGTAAGGTGACCGCGACTTTCGCTCCTCTCGAAATGCCCCGGACATAAGGAGGAAACCTTGTCCATGAGAACCTTCAGGTGTCGCTCCTTCGCGATCTCTTCGAACAGCGAGGACTCGCTGTCATCGTTACGGATGGTCGCCTGAATCAAATCTTGCCGCAGCTCCTCCTGGTGTCCAAGGAGGGGCTTGAACCGAAAAGCGGGGCCGTAGGGTCCTCCGAGAGAATCGATCAGGAACGGGTCGTCCAGATAATGCGCCCTGAATCGCAAAACCCTCCTATCGTGCACCTCCGCCACCTCGTCACTTGCAACCGAGAAAACCGTAGATGCGTCCTTTATCTGGAGTTCGACCTTCCCGGGCTCTTCGCCGAAAACCGAATTGATCTGGCCGTTGAACTCGCTTCGGAACCTGTTTGTCGCAATCGCACGAAATACCTCATCATCGGAGATATCCATGATCTCGATAATCTGATCGGCAACTCCTGCTACGCCATTCGTGAAATCGGATTCGATCTCACGGGAGATCTCCTCCCCGTAATACTCCTTTATCTCATCAATAAGCTCGTCCCTCGTGCACTCGCCCGAAAAAACCCTGTCGATGAAACTATTCATTCTTCCAGCAGTTCGCCTGTGGCGAGACGTGGAGTCGAGAGGGCTTCCCACATATGCCTTCCTGATGGCGCGCTCAACACTATTGCGCCTCATGCGGTCGATTTTGTTCTCCGAATCGGACATGCTGTTGAAGGCCGCATAAAGCGCTTTTCCAACCGTGCTTTTCCCCGTCCCGTTCTCCCCGGCGATCACGGCAATACCATTAATCTCGATATCGGCCTCAGCGACCCTGCCGATGTTTTTCATCTTGATTTTCAATGCATATCACCAGCTCTAAACTCGCGAGACTCAATAGCTCGATTATCGCACAGAGAGATCGACTTCTCGAGGACTCCCTAAATGGAACGCGCGGTGAGGACATGGCTCGCCGCCGTCCGCTTCGCGTTCGCGCGGGGGAAGGTGACGACCAGGGACCTCTCCGGGCTCATCGAGAGGAGCGCCAGATTCTCCTCGTCCATTTGAACTGTATCGTATTCAAGGACACTTGACTTAGAGGAATGGCGTTGAGCGGCGATAATCGTTTCAGCGCCAAAAAGAAAGGAGTGTCAGTCATGGCAGACGGGCCCTCCTACACAGCGGGGTACCGCGCCGAGGCCGCAGACTTCGCCGCCGCGTCGGGGAAGCCCATCGCCCAAGTGGCAGCCGACCTCGGCATCAACGAGAAGACCCTGGGAAGATGGGTGACGGTCAGGAAGAAGGAGCTGACCAACCACCCGGTCGCGGCGGCCGCAAGTGCATGCGCGAGCTCGAGCCCGAGAACGAGCTCCTAAAAGGCCCCGACCTCACATTGGAGGCCGGGGCCCGTAGATTTTGGAATATGCCTAGAAATCTACCGCGGTTGAGTGCTACTCGGCGTCGGCGAAGCCGTTGGGGTTGTGGCTCTGCCAGTTCCAGCTATCGCGGCACATGTCCGCGATGTCGTACTGGGCCTTCCAGCCCATCATGCGCTCGGCCTTGGAGGCATCGCACCAGTTGGCAGCGATGTCGCCGGCGCGGCGCTCGCGGATCACGTAGGGCAGCTCCTTGCCACAAGCCTTGGAGAAGGCGGCGACGACCTCGAGTACCGAGGTGCCGGTGCCGGTGCCCAGGTTAAAGATCTCGACGCCGGTCTTGCCGTTCATCCAGTTAAGGGCGGCAACGTGACCAGAGGCCAGATCGCACACGTGGATGTAGTCGCGCACGCCGGTGCCGTCGGGGGTGGGGTAGTCGTTGCCAAAGACCTGAACGGCCTCGAGCTTGCCCACGGCGACCTGGGCGACATAGGGCACCAAGTTGTTGGGGATGCCCTTGGGGTCCTCGCCGATCAGGCCCGACGGATGAGCGCCGATGGGGTTGAAGTAACGGAGCAGCACGACGTCCCACTCGGGGTCGGCGGTGTGGACGTCCATAAGGATCTGCTCGATCATCCACTTGGTCCAACCATAGGGGTTAGTTGCGGGCTTCTTAGGATCCTCCTCGGTGACGGGCGGGTTGTCCGGGTCGCCGTAGACGGTCGAGGAGCTCGAGAAGATGATGGACTTGCAGCCATGGTTGCGCATGACGTCGATGAGCACCAGGGTGTTCTCGATGTTGTTGTGATAGTACTCGACGGGCTTGCTCACCGACTCGCCGACGGCCTTAAAGCCGGCAAAGTGGATGACGCGGTCGATCTGATGGGTATCGAAGATCTTGTTCATCGCATCGCGGTCGAGCACGTTGGCCTCGTAGAAGGTGAGGTTCTTGGCGGCCTCGTCGCCCACGATGGTCTTGACGCGGTCGACGGCGACGGCGCTGGAGTTGGAGAGATCATCGACGATGACGACCTGGTAGCCACCCTCGAGCAGCTGAACGACGGTGTGCGAGCCGATAAAGCCGGCGCCACCGGTAACGAGGACACAGGTGTCTTTGGGGTCGAGTGCTTTGGACATGTAGTCTCCTATCGAATCAGGAACACTTCTTCAGGGGAGTATAGCGCAGGCAGGGATGCCCAAATCGTGCGCTGTAGGAAAAGCAGAGGATTGTGCTAACGTACTCATAGAAGAGCTTGCGTACGCATAACCTGATCTTTGGCATTTGCTTACGAGCCGCTGACCTTGTAGTTTCCTGCCGTTCGTGGAAATCGTTGGGACGCGCCATATGTACGCTAATATGTATGAGTTGAGCGACATATAAATAAGCATGTAACGGAGTACATATGTCACCAAACAGCGATTCCATCCTTTCCCAGGAGCTCTCGCGCCGCACTGCCCTCAAGGCCCTGTTCGGCGCCGCTTCTGCGGCAGTTCTTTTTGGCCTGCCCGCTCGCGCCCATGCGGCGGAGGCTTCCAAAGAAACCACCGATAAACTGAATGCCGCCCAGGCCCAGCTCGACGAGGTTCAGGCCCAGCTCGACAGCATCGCAAATGAGTATGCGGCGCTGGCCAACAAGAATGCCCAGACCCTCAACGACATCGAGAATGTCCAGGGCAAGATTGACGACACGCAGGCCCAGATCGATGAAAAGAAGGCCGAGCTCAAGAAGAAGCGCAACGACCTTTCCGATCGCGTGGCCGCCAGCTACAAGTCCGGCGGCACGAACATCCTGTCGCTGCTGCTGGCCTCTGGCTCGTTTGAGGAACTCGTCGCCAACGCGCATTACGTTGAGAAGATCAACAAGAGCGACCGCGACGCCATCGAGGACATTCAGACCATCCAGGAAGAGCTCGATGTGCAAAAGACCGAGCTCGAGTCGCAGAAGGCCGACTTAGAGAAGCTCAAGGACCAGCAGACTGCCCAGATGCAGGACATGCAGGCCAAGCAGCAAGAAGTCCAGACCGTGCTGAACGGTCTTTCCGACGACGTCAAGGAGCTCATGGCTCAGCGTGATTCCGAGATTCTCGCTGCCGCCCAGGCCGAGGAGGCCGCTAGGAAGGCCGCCGCTGCCGCGGCCGCCGCGAACAAGAACAATTCCTACTCGGGTGGTTCGAGCTCGGGTGGCGGATCGTATGCGCCCGGAACTCCGCAGCAGAATGCCGGCTCGGGCAAGCAACAGGCCGTCGTCAACGCGTGCTACTCCACGCCTTCGCCGGGCCAGAACTGGTGCGCGGCGTGGGTTACCAATGTCTTCCGTAACGCCGGCGTTGGCTACTTTGGCGGCAACGCCTGCGACATGTTCAACGCCTGGTGCTATAGCTCCGACCGCTCGGCGCTGCAGGTGGGCATGATCGTGGCCGATTCCTCGCACAGCGGCACGGGTGCTCCGGGCCTTATCTACGGTCATGTGGGTATCTACGTTGGCGGCGGCATCGTTATGAGCAACGAGGGTGCCATTACGTCTAAGTCGCTCGATTCGTTTATTAGCTTCTATGGCACTGGCTCTGGCGTGCGTTGGGGCTGGCTTGGCGGTATTGCGCTGTCGTAAAGCCGACTAGGCCGCGTGCCCGCCCGCAATATATTTGATTGCCTGCTCGGGCAGTCCTGCGCAAGACGAAGGCCACATTAAGTGGCCTTCTTTGCGTGCGGAACTCGCGATCAATCAAATATATTGCGGGCGGGCACGCGGCCCTCTCGGGTTCGGGGCGCGACGCACCGGACTGGGTTATCTGAATAAATATGGCGAAGGCCCCTTTCGGGGCCTTCTATTTTATAAAAATTCGCCGACTCGGTGGACTTCGGGTTCTAGGTCTACGCCGAATTGGTCTTTGACGGTTGCCTGGATGTGGCGGATGAGTTCGTCGACGTCGGCGGCGGTGGCGTGGTCGGCGTTGACGATGAAGCCGCAGTGCTTCTCGCTCACCTGCGCTCCGCCAATGGCATGGCCGCGCAGGCCGGCGTCCATGATGAGCTTGCCGGCAAAGTAACCCTCGGGGCGCTTGAAGGTGGAGCCGGCGCTCGGCATGTCGAGCGGCTGCTTGTCCTCACGGCGCTGGCGGTAGTCGTCCATGTCGGCCTTGATCATCGCGGCGTTGCCCGGGGCGAGATTGAAAGTGGCCGAAAGCACGATGAAACCGTCGTCGGCAATGCGGCTCTTGCGATAGCCCAGGTTGAGCTCGTCGACATCGAACTCGATGATGTTGCCGCTGCCGCGGGTGCCGTCGTCGAGCTGGCGAGCAGGTTTGTAGACGCGCACGGACTCCAGCACATCGGCCATGCAGGCGCCGTATGCTCCGGCGTTCATGTAGCAGGCACCGCCGACCGATCCGGGGATGCCCGAGATGGGTTCCATGCCGGTAAGGCTGGCCTCGGCTGCCGCGGCTGCGACATCGGAAAGCAGCGCGCCGGCTGCCGCCGTGACATGCGTGCCGTCGACCGTAATGTCGGAGAGGCCTTCGCCCAGCGCCACGACGACGCCGCGGATGCCCTTGTCGCCGACGAGTAGGTCGGAGCCGTTGCCCACGATGGTGAGCGGCAGGTCGCAGCGATAGCAGGTGTCGAGCGTGGCGACGAGGCCCTGCTCGGTATCGGGCGTGACAAAGACGTCGGCCGGGCCGCCGATCTTAAACGTGGTGTGCTCGCGCATGGGCTCGCTCATGAGCACGTTGTCCTCGCCGGCGACACCGGCGAGCGCGCAGAGCAGGTCCTCGTTAAAAAAAACGTTTTCGTGCATACGAATGTCCGCCTTACGGTGGTCGTTTTCATCAATCGAATGCAATATACCCTACCTGGATGGATTTGGTGCGCTGACGGCGATAAAGATGCCGTTTACTGGATTGGTAAAGTGTTTATCACTGAGGTAGAGGGGCAGTCGCTATACTTTCAAGAGATTGCGCGTAAACCCGGAAGGAGCGAGATGGCCAACAAAGTCACCCTCAAGCAGATCGCCCAGGAGGTGGGGCTTTCCCCCTCGTCGGTCTCGCTTGTTCTCAATAATCGGCCCTGTCGCATCTCGGAAGAAAACCGCAAGCTCATCAAGGAGGTCGCGGCGCGCAACCACTATGTTCCTAACCAGATTGCGCGTAGCCTGGTCATGCGCGAGTCGCGCACGCTGGGCCTTATCGTTCCTAACATCGAGAGCCGCTTTTTTGCCTCGCTCGCCGGTAGCCTGGAAAAGCGCTGCCGCGAGGACGGCTATGCGCTCTTCATTACCAGCTCGGGCGGAAGCGCCGATGACGATCTGGAGCTGCTGCGCCAGCTGGTGACGCGCGGTGTCGACGGCGTCTTTCTGGTGGTGGGTGACGAGTTCTCCGACGACCGTGCCCTGCGCGAAGAAGTCAGCCACCTGCCCGTCCCGGCCGTAATGGTCGACCGTGCCATTGAGGGACTCGAGTGCGACAAGGTGATGTTCGACCACGAGATGGGTGGCTACATGGCCACTCGCTATCTGATCGAGCAGGGCCACCGTCGCATTGCCTGCTTGGTTAACGCGCGCCGTTCCAATACGGGGCGTAAGCGACTTGCCGGCTATGAGCGCGCGCTGCGCGAGGTTGGCCTGCCTATCGACGCACGTTTGGAGTTTGAGAGCGAGTACTACATTCCGAGTGCCTACGAGGCCTCGGAGGCGGTGCTCGCAACTGATGCCACCGCTGTGTTCGCAAGTTCGGATAACATCGCCCTCGGTCTGCTCAAGCGCTTGCACGAGATGGGGAAGAGCATCCCGGGCGATATCTCGGTGGTGAGCTATGACAACTCGGCGGCCGACGTTCTCTTTGAGCCGGCGCTGACCGCCATTGAGCAGGATCCTGGTGTCCTTGCGGAGCATGCTTTTGGCTGCATGTCCAAGCGTCTTGCCGGTAGGGGCGGCAGGCGTGCCGAAGAGGTCGTCCTGGAGCCGGCGCTTATCGTTAAGGGCAGCGTGCTCGAACTTACCGAATGTAGCTAAGCGTACTTGTTTGTTTGCATAGATTGCATGCGGAGTGTCCGCTATTTGCCGGCGGGGCCGGGGTGCCTGCCTTGTTTTGAGAAGTTCGCGGAGCCCACTTCTCAAAACAAGGCAGGCACCCCGGCCCTCGTCCGTTAACTCTTCCGCTGGGCGAGCCTTAGACGCCGCGCACCGATAGGGTAAGGCAGCGGCTTGAAATTGGTGCTATATTCAACTTGAGTTGTTTAATGCTAGTACGGGAGGCTGATATGGGGCTGTTCAAGAAGAAAAACCCGCAGGATGCCTTTGATCCCGATGTGTTTACCATCACGGATACGATTTTGGACCCGCCGCGGTTTACATTTTTGCCGGCCATCTACCAGGATGCCACGCGCCGCAAGTGGGCCGTGCATCAGCGCGGCGGCGAGCCGAAGATTTTTGACTATGCGGACGTGTTGCAGTGCGAAGTGGCCGAGGCGGGCGATCCGGAGGCCGAAGAAGCGGTCTCTAAACAGGAATTTGCCCAGCGTATCCTGGCAAATCCTGCCAAGGCAGCAAAAATAAATGCTGCCAAGCGTAATATGTGTCTTGGTATGGGCGTTGTTGTGGCGGTTCAGACGGGAAAAGACGAGGTTTCCAAATTAGAGATTCCCGTTATGACCGACGAGGTCAAACGCGATTCAAGTCTATATAAGTCGTATCGGAATGTCGCCGAGAAGATCAAGGCCGAATTTGATGCCATGGGAGGGCTGACCTAATTTTGGCGGCATACGTGTCTGAATGAGGAGTCTGTGCAATGGCGGGCGAATCTTATGCAATTCCCCCCAAAGATCGTGCTGTTGAGGGAATTCTTTGGTATATCCAGCACCATCAGCTTGCCGGCGGCGATCGCCTGCCGGCCGAGCGCGTGCTGTGCGAAGAGATTGGCGTTTCGCGTACGGCGTTGCGTGCCGGTATCACGCGGCTTATCTCGTGTGGAACGCTCGAGAGCCGTCGCGGATCGGGCACGTATGTGTGTCCTCCCAAGCCGCTGAATATCTTCCAGGAAACGTATAGCTTTTCCGATGCTGTGCGGACTGCCGGCCTGCACCCCTCTTCTCGTCTGGTTTCCACCGGGACCATCGAGGCGGATGAGGCGCTTGCCGACAAGCTTGGGGTGGCTGTAGGCGCTCCCTTGCTCCGCATGCAGCGCGTTCGACTTATTGAGGGCGAGCCGGCGTCAATCGAGACCGCTCACGTTAACCTGTCCCTGTGCCCATCGCTTCCCGAGCACGATTTTGAGTGTGAGAGCCTTTACGATGTCTTGCTCAAAGAAGGTGGCGTGCGTGTTGAGCATGGACGTGAGCATATCTCCATCTCGCGTTTGAACGTCGAAGAGGCCGAGCTGCTCCAGCAAGAAGAGGGAACGCCGGTGTTCTATGAGAGCACGATCGAATTTGATAAGGACATGCGTTTTGTGGAGCATTGCAAATCGGTGATTTTGCCCACAAAGTTCCGCTTTGCCGATAACGGTGAAAAGAACGGCATGAGGAGCGTGGCAGGTGAACAATGTCTGAAACAGTAGATGCCACCCCGGTTTATATGCGCATACGACGTCGCATTGAAGAGCGTATCGAACGCGATATATATCCCACGGGTTCCATGATTCCGTCCGAAAAAGACCTCGCCGAGGAATTTGGTACGACACGCTTGACCATCCGGAGTGCTGTCGATGAGTTGGTTCGGCGCGGGCAGATTCGTCGCGTCCGCGGAAAGGGTGCCTTCGTGGCACAGAAGGTGCCCGTTGCGTTTGAGCGTACGAGCGGCTTCCGTGAATCGGTTCGCGCCTCGGGCGGCGAACCGTCCGTCCGCATTCTGGCGCGCTCCAAGCGTTATGCGGAGCCATACTACGCTGACCTATTTGGCATTGCCGAGGACGACCTGCTCTATTCCATTCGACGTCTGAACTACATTAACGGCGATCCCGTATCGATTGAGATGGCGCTGATCCCCTGTCTGCTGTTCCCGACCATCGAAGAAATCGACGTGTCGGTGTTCAGTCTGTACGAGACCTATGAGATGTTGGGTCGAAAGCCGGTCATGGCACAGGAAAAGCTCGATATCGAAGCGCTGGGCGCACGAGACGCCGGTCTGCTTGGGTTGGAGCAAGGTGACCTTGCCCTGCTGCTGGAGTGCGTGAGTTACGACGCGAGTGGCCAAGCAATTGAGTACGTCAAGTCATTTAACCGCGGCGATGCGGGTGGATACACCTATACGTACTAGCTGGTGTTTTTGTATAACGGCTGGGAAAACTAAACGATCCTGACCGTTGAGCCAGCTGTATATACAACCTTACAGGGCTCAAAATCGACCGTTCACCGAAGGGAATAAATTAATCGACAAAGAGGTATCAAAAAGCCGTAACCTGTAATCGTGATTGGTATCAAATACTAATGATTTGTTGGGAGGTGAGACGATGAAGATGCTCGATTACGTTCAACTCGCCCATGTGCGCATGGGAGAGAACCTCGAGTGTTCGTCTGAGTTGGTAGCGCAGCTCGTTGATATTTTCCAGTCTGGTTCTTTTAACGCACTGCGCATCGTTGCTTCGGGTTCGTCGCGCCATGCCGCCGATTGCGCCCGCGATTACCTGCAAGACGCGCTGCAGATGCAGGTATCCGTTGTGACGCCCGAGGCCTTCGTCGATTTTGAGCACATCTATCCGCAGCATGCGCTCAACATCGCCGTCTCTCAGAGCGGCTATTCGACCAATACGATTGCGGCGCTCGATTACATGCGCGCGCACGATATGCCTGCGGTTGCGCTCACGGCAAATGTCGAGGCTCCCATCAAGGAGCACACTGACATCGTTCTTGACTACGGCGTGGGCGTCGAGTCAGTGGACTTTGTGACCTTGGGCGTCGAGGTCCTCGTCGAGTACCTGGTGCTCTTTGGCATCTACGGCGGTCAAGCGCGCGGAACGATTGATGTCGAGGGCGTTGCCCAACGTCTTGACGACCTGCGCGAGGCCATT
The DNA here is from genome assembly GCA_048387515.1 of Collinsella sp. GTDB lineage: Bacteria > Actinomycetota > Coriobacteriia > Coriobacteriales > Coriobacteriaceae > Collinsella. The sequence continues at coordinate 759 of DBFMRS010000037.1, read as the reverse complement.
CGAGCCAACGCCACCATGTGCGAGACAGCCGAGGCATATGTTCAAGACCACATGCTCGAGCTTTCTGAGCACACGCCCGCCATGGTCGTCGGCAACGGCCCCAACTATGGCGTTGCCGAAGAGGCGGCCCTCAAGCTGAGCGAGACCATCAAGATTCCTGCCATGCATCACGAAGGCGAGGAGTTCGTCCACGGTCCCGAGATGCAGATCGTTCCGGGCTATCTGGTGTTTATTGTCGACGATCCGCAGGGGTCGGAGCGTCTTGCGAATATCGCCGATGCGCTATCGAACGTTACGACAAAAACGGTGCTGCTCACGGCCCATCCCAAGGGTGGGGCTCACGAGGTTGTGGTGCCTCAGGTGGCTCCGCTGCTCAGCGCAATTCCCAATCTCGTGTTCTTCCAGACGATTGCGGCAATAATCGCCGAGCGTCTGAAGTCATGGGACGTTCACCCGTATCTCGATGCTGTCTCCAAGCAAATGGAGGTCAAGGCAGAGGGCTACGAAGAGTCAGTCAATGCGCTTAAGGCCAAAGCGGCTGAGTGTTACGGAATGTAAGCGGGTTTTGATGCCCGTTGGCATGGGGGATGTGGAAACAACCCCAGAAAGGAGAGACAAATGAAGGAAACCGAGAAGATCGAGATCATGCATTTCGACCAGGAGGGCTATCTCGAGGACGGCAAGGCGCTCTACGAGACCGGCAAGAAGATGACCGCGCTCGCCGACAAGGTCGCCGACGAGGGCTACGACGCCGTGTTC
>DBFMRS010000036.1:0-10914 GCA_048387515.1 Collinsella sp. | reverse complement strand
CCGCCACTCAAATGTCTGTAAATCTATTCTATTAGAGAACCAGTCCTAATACCGAAACCAGGCTCGAAATGCTGCAAATTAGACCCCAGCCGTCCGCATCACGCCGCGATTTTGAGCCGCATGGCCCAGAAGGGGCACGCGCGACCTCTAGCTCGGCCAGGAGCGTCTCCGACTACCACTCATTTAAGTACGTCCCCAATGAGTGGCCAAAGAGTGTCCCCCGCGACTAGTCGTTTAAGAACGTCCCCAACGACTGGTCAAAAATGGGCCATGTGTCCCAGTTGTGGAGACTCCTTGAGCCGTCTGGGTATCGCGAAGGATCGCGCACTCCACCATCATCAAAAGTGACACACGCTACCAGTTGATGGGAGGCAGCCATGGGCTTCTTTGACAAGATGTTCGAGAAGAAAGAGTGCGCGATTTGCGGTACCGAGCTGGGACTTCTAGGTAAGACAAAAATCAATGAAGGCTACCTGTGCAAAGAGTGCGCCGGCAAGCTCTCCCCCTACTTTCACGGCTATCGCTCCAGCACCGCGGACGATATCCGTGAGCAACTCGCCTACCGCGAAGCCAACGCCGAGCGCCTGTCTTCGTTCAACCCCACGCGCACGCTTTCTGCCGGGCGCACCAATATTATGCTCGATGAGTACGCGGGCCTGCTGATCATCACTTCGCAGAGCCGCTGGCGCGACGCCAATCCCGACATCATCGAGTTCTCGCAGGTACTCGGCTGCGATATGGATATCGACGAGCATCGCACCGAGATCTATCGCGAGACCAAGGACGGCGAGCGCGAGAGCTACAACCCGCCGCGCTACGACCTGGATTACGACTTTAATCTGACCATCCACGTCAACACGCCGTACTTTACCGAGATCAACCTGCGCGTGAACGACTCCACCATCGATCAGCGCGGCTCCATCGAATACCGCGAGGCCAAGCGCCAGGCAACCGAGGTCCGCGACGCGCTGGTGCAGCTGCGCCAGGAGACACGCGACAGCGTCGTGGCCGCCAAGGCCCCCAAAACCGCGGTGACCTGCCCCTTCTGCGGAGCCACCACCATTCCCGATGCCAGCGGGCGCTGCGAATACTGCGGCGGCGCCATCGGCGCATAGTCTCCGGCACGGAAAGGACCGATCATGGCCTTCGAGAGCGTTAACTATCAGTGCCCTGCCTGCGGTGGCCCCTTGCATTTTGCAAGCGCCGAGCAAAAGCTCGTCTGCGACTACTGTGACTCGCGCTTTGAAGTCGAAGAAGTCGAGGCCCTCTATCGCGAGCGCCAGGACAAGGCCGACGCCAAAGCCGATGCGGCAGCCGCAACGCCCAAGCCCGTCGCCGACGACGCTGTGCAGGAGCTCGCCCAAAACGCCGGCTACATCTGCTCGTCGTGCGGCGCCGAGCTCGTGTCCGACGGCACCGTCGCCGTCACCACCTGCCCGTACTGCGGCAACTCCGCCGTGGCGCCCGGCCAGCTCTCGGGCAACTTCTCGCCCGACCTAGTGATTCCGTTTAAGCTCGGGCGCGATGACGTCACGGCCGCACTCAAGGAACACTACAAGGGCAAGATCTTGCTGCCCAAGAGCTTTGTCACCGGCAACCACATCGACGAGGTCCAAGGTGTCTACGTGCCGTTTTGGCTCTACGGCGCCCGCGTTGACGGCGAAGTGTACTTTGACGCGACCAACGAGACCGTGACCGAGGAATCCGACCGCACCGTCACGACCACCGACCACTACGATGCCTATCGCAAGGGCAATATCTCGTTTAAGCGCGTGCCCGTCGACGGATCGTCCAAGATGCCCGACGGCCACATGGATGCCATCGAGCCGTTTGACTACGACGCGCTGCGCCCGTTCTCGGTCGCATATATGCCCGGCTACATCGCCAACCGTTACGACGAGGACTGCGAGACCTGCAAGGCGCGCGCCGAACGCCGTATGGAAGAAAGCACAATCTCGGCCCTGCGCGAGACCGTCGTCGACGAATACGACGATGCCACGGTCGAAAGCAAGCAGCTCGACTACACCTGGGAAGACAGCGACTACGCCCTGTTCCCCGTCTGGATGCTCTCCACCTCGTGGAACGGCAAGAGCTACCTGTTTGCCATGAACGGCCAGACCGGCCGCTTGGTCGGCGAGCTCCCCTGCTCCAAGCCCAAGCTCGCCATCGCCTCGGTGCTGTTCTTCGTGATCGGATTTATCCTCTCCCAGATTCTCTTTATGGGGGAATACGCCTTCGATCCGGATTACCTCACCTTTGATATCGAGGGCATCCTCATCAACGTCATCGCGCCGCTGATCATCGTGATTATCGGAGACGTGCTACTGGTAGGCCAGCTCAAGACGGCCAACGAAGCAACCCATGCCGATGAGTACTGCGGCGAGCTCGACCTGACCGAGAAGCACGACACCTTCAGCCACACCGAGACCACCGTTGTCATGAAAGACGACAAGGACGACTAAGCAATCCAACCAATACCACCCGGCCTTTGACGAGAAAGGAAGATCACCATGGGACTCTTGAAAGCTGGATTGGGAGCTGCCGGCGGCGTCATGGCCGACCAGTGGAAGGAATTTATCTACTGCGAATCGATGCCTGCCGACGTCTTGGCCTGCAAGGGCAGCAAACGTACCGGTGGCCGCAGCTCCAACACGCGCGGCGAGGACAACGTCATCTCCAACGGCTCGGTCATCGCCGTCAACGACGGACAGGGCATGCTCGTGGTGCAAAACGGCAAGATCATCGAAGTCGCGCTGGAGCCCGGTGAGTTTGTCTTTGACACCGGCAGCGAGCCGAGCGTCTTTAGCGGCAACCTGGGCGATTCCATCAAGGAGACCTTCGCCAATATCGGCAGCCGTTTTACCTTTGGCGGCGATGCAGGCAAAGACCAGCGCGTCTACTTCATCAACACAAAAGAGATCATCGGCAACAAGTACGGCACCGCCTCTCCCGTGCCCTTCCGCGTAGTCGATAACAACATTGGCCTGGACGTCGACATCTCCGTTCGCTGCAACGGCGAGTATTCGTACCGTATAACCAACCCGCTGCTGTTCTACACCAACGTGTGCGGCAACGTGACCGATAGCTACACGCGCGACAAGATCGACAGTCAGCTTAAGTCCGAGCTGCTCACCGCCCTGCAGCCCGCCTTTGCCAAGATCTCGGAGATGGGCATTCGCTACAGCGCCATCCCCGGTCACACCACCGAGCTCGCCCGCGCGCTCAACGAGGTCCTCTCGGCCGACTGGCGCGACCTGCGCGGCGTCGAGATTGTGAGCTTTGGCGTCAACTCCATCGCCGCCTCGCAAGAAGACGAGCAGATGATCAAGGACCTGCAGAAGGCCGCGGTCATGCGCGATCCCACCATGGCAGCCGCCAACATCGCCAGCGCCCAGAGCGATGCGATGCGCGCGGCAGCCGCTAACCCCAACGGCGCAATGGCCGGCTTTATGGGCATGGGTATGGCAGGTGGCATGGGCGGCATGAACGCCAGCCAGCTGTTCGCCGCCGGCCAGGCACAGCAGCAGGCCGCCCCGCAGCCGGCTCCGGCACCCGCCCCGGCTCCTGCCGCCGCACCTGCGGCCGGCACATGGACCTGCAGCTGCGGCGCCACCAACACCGGCAAGTTCTGCTCCGAGTGCGGCAGTCCCGCACCCGCCCCGGCACCGGCCAAGTGGTTCTGCCCCAACTGCGGTAGCGAAAACGGTGGCAAGTTCTGCAGCAACTGCGGAACGCCCAGGCCCTAGCGCCCCTAACTGGTAATGAGCGGGGGATCCGCCACCCCCGCATTTGCTTCTATGGGTTTCGTTCGATGAAGGAGGACACCATGAAGACAACGTTCAAAAAGTCCGTACTCGCATTTCTGACATGCGTCCTGGCGCTCGCCTTTGCCCTGACGGGCTGCAGCGGCGGCGGCAAAGACCCCAAAGCCAACTTCGTCGGCAGCTGGCAGTACTCGGGTGGAACCTTGGACGGCGAAGAGCTCACCGATGAGTACATGGATATGCTCAAGGAGTGGGGCCTCAACTGTATCCTGATCCTCGACGAAGACGGCACGGGCGTCCTCGACATGTTCCTTGAGGTCGCCGACCTGAAATGGGAGGCCAAGGACGCCACCACCGTAACGATTACCGCCGAAGATGAGTCGCACGACCTGAAGCTCGAGGACGACAAGCTCGTCCTCGAGGTGGAAGGCGACAAGCTTATCTTTACGAAGTCCGACAAGGATCTGTCCGGTACGGTGAAGAAGGATCGCGAGAACGCCGAGAAGGAAGAAGAGATCGATGAGGCCGTCGAAGACGACGACGTCCAGAGCATCGAAATCTTCCCCGCCGTCGCCGTCGCCGATGACGACCTGTGCACCATCACCATCACCGAGAAGTTCAAGGACGACTGGGGCGACATCGGCTTTGTCGTCAACATCACCAACAAGAGCGACAAGGACCTGACCTTCTACGCTCCTTCCGGCAAGACCAACGTCAACGGCACCATGAAGGAACCCTGGTTCTCGGCTCACCTGATGCCCGGCACCAACGCCACCGAGGAATTCACGTTCTCGAGCGGCGAGCTTGACAGCCTTGACGACCTCGTCAATACGACCATCGGCATCGACGCCTACCTGACCGATTCCTACGAGGACGTCGCCTCCTACACCGCGACCATCGCGTAGCGGCACGTAACATCAGCCGCGGATTGGCGGACACATCCGCGCACACCAGACGGGGCCGCAGGAGTTGATCCTGCGGCCCCGTCGTTTTTATGCCGATACGCAACGAGCGTTAGCGCTCCATGTTGGGAACGATGCTGCCCTCGGTCACCGCATGCACGGCAAGGCGCATGATGTTGTCGTACCCGGTCTTGCTCAAAATCTCCGAGATGCGGCGCTTGATGGTGCCCTCGCTCATAAACAGCTCTGCCGCGATCTCGCGACGACTCTTGCCCTCGCAGGCAAGGCGCAGGATCGACAGCTCGACATCGTCGAGAGCCGCCGTGCCCGAAAAAATGCTTTCGGGCGGCTTGGGAAACGTGCAATAGCCCGCCAGCGTGGAGCGCATCACGGCGAACAGCTCGTCGATACCGACGTTCTTGTACACAAAGCTATCGACGCCCGCCTCGCGCGCCTGATCGACAAAGGTGATCTCGGGCATGCCGGTCATGATAATGATGCGACACTCGGGCAGCTGCTCCTTGATACGCGCCGCCGCCACGATGCCGTTGGAATCATGCTCGGTGCACACGTCCATCAGTATCATGTCCGGGCGCTCCCTGAGCGCAACACCCAAGGCCTCGGAGGCATCGGCAATCGCGGCGACGACGGTCATATCGGGCTGGTCGCCAACGGAGCGCGCCAGGCTCTCGCGCAGAATGGCCTGGTCTTCGACGATCAACACGCGGATCATGAGCTTCTCCTTTGGGACGTGTCGTTGGAGGCGAGCGGGATGGATACCGTAAGCGTAAAGGGTGGGGCGGCATGGACCTCAAGGCTGCCGCCCAGATTCTGTGCGACATGCCTCATACCAGGGATACCCGTTCCCTCGCGATACGATACGGGGGCCGGGGACCCGTCGTTAGAGATGGTCATGCGCGCGATGTCGCATCCGTTCGACTCCTCCTGCCACAGGTGCACATGGACCCGGTGGGCCTGCGCGTGCTTGGTGGCGTTGGTCGAGGCCTCGCGGATAATCTGCAAAAAGGCCGCCGCGACACGCGTGTCCTCGGGAAGCGACCCCTCTACATCAATCTGCACGCTCACCAGACCAAAGGCATGAATGATATCGCCAAGCTGCTCCGCCGGCTCGCTGTCGCCGCCGCTGCGTAAGTCGTCGGAGATTGTGCGCAGCAGCGGATCGATCTGCTCGAGCGATTCGTCGTCAAGGCGGCCCTCCTCCAGATAGCGATGGAGGATGGACAGGCGCTGACCTATTACATCGTGCACGCGGGCGCGCATGCGCAGGTAGGCAGCATTGTCGGCGACCTTTTTGACCTCTTCAATCTGCGCTTGAAGTTCTTGGCCCGCAAGCTCGAGCAGTCGGTTGGCATGCGCCAGGCGATCATGAGCATGCGCATACTCTGTTACATCCAGGCCGATAATGCGCTCGAAGAGGCGGCCCGAAACCATAACGTCATCGCGCACGAACAAGCGAATCTCGGCGGGAGAAACCTCGACCACAACGCGCGCCTCACCAAAGCGGTCCAGATTAATGCGCACGCGGTTCTGGCTGCTTTCGGGCATTTGCATGCTGAGTTTGCGCAGGTCGTTCCATGTGCCGCTCATGTCACCTAGATCGGTGGGCATATGAAGTTCCACCAGGTTTTTGCGCATGCAGCGGTTCATGAGCAGCGGACGGCCCCTCGGGTCCAGATACAGGATGCCCACGGGAATCACGTTGATGGTCTCGATCGTCGAGAACGCGGTGATATCCTCCTGGCGGTTACGGACGTCCATCAAGAGCGCCGCGATGGAACGGAACAGGAAGAACGCTCCCTCTGCGATAAGGACCGTGGTCCACGCCGAGCCCATGGCAAAAACCACCGGCGGTGTAACGGCGACAACAAGCAGCAGCTCGACCAGCATGACGGGGCGACGATAGCGCACCATAAGCACCACGCCATAGGCAAAGATTGCGGCATTGAGCCACAGCACTCCGCCCATTGCCCTGGCGCAAACGTCAAGCGGCGCCACCAGATATGAGCCAGACGACGCGAACAAGATGAGTGCCGAAATAACTAGGTGCAGCACAAGGCTCGCCTCGTAGGCACAAATCACCTTACGGTTATAGGACGAGCGGCGCGATGCGATGAGCGGGACGTGGATCGTCTGCAGACACGCAGCCAGGGCAAAGACAACATCGAGCGCAACGATTTGGGGAAGGATGAGCGAAATCTGCATCGTCATTCACCCGCCCGCGGCATCAAGACGATCATGCGCAGCTGGCCGGGCTCGCCCTCAAGGCGGTATGCCACGTTGCGCCCTTGCAGAGCGCTTTCGAGCTCTTGCGCGGCGGGCGTCTGCGAAAGATCTTCATCATCGTTGGAAAAAAGCGTGGCGCGCAGCTCGACACTGCATCGGTCATGGTCGCCCAAGTGATACATAAGCGCCGGATGGTCGGTGGTGTAGGCAAAAAACGCAAAGTCATACACGCAGTCGTACAGGGCGCTTACCGTACTGGCGTGCATCGGGCGCCGTATGGCGATAATCGAAGCGCAATCGATATCGATGGTGCGCAGGTCGCTTGCGAGCTCGTTGGCAATGAGCTGAATGCGGTCGCGATCAAAACCGCTCTCCCCGTGCTGTGCCAACGTGAGCGACCCTTTGCGCTTGCAATAGGCGACGAGCATCTTGGCGCGCTGCAGCATGCGGTAACGCTCGTGCGAAGACGCTTCATCGGTCAACGGCGGCAGCGAGCTCAGCAGGTCGTACATCCCTTCGAGCGCGCGGGCAAGCGCCTGGTCCACGTCTTGGACCAGCAAGGTCTCGGCCTCTTGGTCTGCCAGGTGCGTCTTAAGGTCGTAGTCGGCGGCGAGCAGCTCATTTTGACGCTGCAGTTCCATACGGCGATGTGCCAGTTCACGGTTAAGCTCGTTGAGATCCGACACGTCTTGGGCGAGCAGGGCCGATCCGCCCAGCAGTGGAAAGGCACGGTACATCACATCGGGATCGGACGCCACGGCAAAGGCATGGGCGCGGCCGTGCTCCTGGGTCCGCAACTCCTCGCGCACGCCTACCGGCGTTGGCTTTGACACCGGCGTGGCATAGACCTCCTGCAGGTCGCGCGTTAGAACTTTGAGGTCAAGCGGCAAGGTGTCGAAGATGCCGGCGATGTCGTGATACGACGGAACGACACCGCAATCGAGACAGATTTCCATCGCCACCACGCACAAGACGCAATAGATGAGCGAGAAGTTGAGCCTCCATGCCCAGGGCACGCGCAACGCATATGAGATGGCAAAGAACGCGCCGCCCAGCAGCACGAGCGCCGCCGTGCCCGAGAAACGTTGGATGCGAAAGGACGAGGACCGGCCCACCAGGATAAAAAAGGCCACAAAGTTAAAGGCCGTCCACACGAGGACGGCGAAATAACCCCAGCCGTACGTGTAATCGTTGCTCCAGGTGTCGCTTGTACGGTCAAAGTGGAAGACCTGCTGGTGAAAATCGTTGGTGAGAACAAATCCGATAAGCAGGATAGCCACAATCCACAGCGCAGCGCAGTAGCGGCGACCCAGGCGGTGTTGTTCCAGGCCCGCAAGGCGCAAACCACACAACTGGTAGAGCAGCGGAATGAGCGTCATGGGCACGTAGTACAGGTACCACAGCACGGTGGCATAGAACGGCGTGAACGACTTGTACTTGAGAATGACTTCGATCATCCACAGGGCGCAGATGGTGGCGACGGCAACAAGGCGGCGGCGCAGCACATAGTCCAAACAGCGCAGATAGACCGATACGCCCCAGATCGAAAATACAATTGCGGCGACAAGCAACGGCAGAGAGCTCGAATGGACGAGCGCATCCACGACCTCTTCGGACGCCTCGCTATAGGCGGGCACGGTGTTAGAAAGTTTGGGGTCGAAGGCGAACAGCGCCGGCAAGACTGCCAAAAGCATGAGGAACAGCGCGGTGATGGCGCCGGCGATAGCAAAGACGCGGTGACGGTACACCTGATGTGTTATGCCAACAAGGAATCGCGGCATGGCGAAGAGCCTGCCGCCCCTGGGATCCGCCACGGGTGCGGATCGGGCGGCCGCGTGGCCGATATGTCGCTCGCGGGTACCCATAGTGCTTTTAGTGTACCGACAGGTGGGCCCAAAAAGCGGGCCACATGTCCCAAAATCCGCAGACGGCAAGGCGCCCGGCAGCCTCCCCCGTCCGGCACTTCCCGATATCCGCCCGCCCCAAACCACCGCAAAGGGGACAGGCACCTTTGTGGTGGTTTGGGGCGATGCGCTAGTCCACGGCGATGTCGAGGTTCTTGCCGATGAGACCTACGTAGCCGCCCTCGGCAGCCTTGGGGCTGTCAGCATGGCAGAGAACCCACTTGTCGGCCTTCCAGTAGCAGTAGCTGTCGCCAGCCGTGGGCATGTCGGCTGCAGCCTCGGGGCGCGGGCCGTTGGTGCCGGCGGGCAGCGCCACCATCACCTGGAAGCCGCCGTCGTCGACCATGCAGGGCGTGTAGTGAAGCGTGGTGTTGAAAACCTCAACAAGCGTGCCGGCCGGCACGCGGAACGCCTTGACGCACGCGGTATCGAGCTTGCCGTCCTCGATCTCCCAGCGATGCGCCACGAGCAGGATAAAGTCGCGGGCGCCCAGGTTGAACTCGCTCGCGCGGTGGTACTCCAGGCAGTTGAGACGCGTGTTGTGGCCGTTGCACCAGCCCAGCTGGAAGGGACGACCGCCAAACATGAGAAAGCCCAGCTTATCGGCATCCATGACACCCTCGAGCTCGGGCGCGGAGGCCACATACTTGCTGCCCTCGGGGATGGGCGTGGAGGCAAGTGCCTCGAGCACGGGCGACGTAAGCTCGGACGGAACGTTATCCCAAACGTTGCCATAGGACTTGAACTCGGGATCAGAGACAGAGTAGATATGCATGTTCGCTCCTGTTCGTTTGTGTGACAGTATGAACATTCTAGAACAATCTTGTTCTGTTTTGAGCACTCGGCATAAAAAAGCGCTCCGCAAAGAGCGGGAGCGCTTCTGGCACAAACGTTATTCCTGCAAGCAGCCTTACGCCTGCTGATAGTGCAGGTGCTTCTCGTCGATATCGGCCAGGTCACGGTCGAGATAGCGGCGCGCGAGCCAGTTTGCCATGGGGAGGTTCTGGTCCAGGTAGTTGCCGCACTCCTCGGGAGCGGCACCGGGGACATCGCCCTCAAAGCCGGCGACAAACTCGAACAGCTCGCGCACGAGCGGCAGGATCTCCTCGCTCGTCACTTCGCCAAATACGACGAGGTAAAAGCCCGTGCGGCAGCCCATGGGGCCAAAGTAGACAATGCGGCTCGACCACTCGGCATGGTTGCGAAGGAACGTCGCGCCCAGGTGCTCGATGGTGTGGCACTCGGCCGTGTTCATGACCGGCTCCTTGTTGGGCGTGGTCAGGCGCAGGTCAAACGTGGTGACGGCAGCACCGGTCGCCGGATCGCGGTCGATGCGGCTCACATAAACGCCGGGCTCAAGCAGCAGATGATCAACGGAAAAGCTGGCGATGCGCTCCATGGCAGATCCTCTCGATAGTCAAATTGGAACAGGGCTCTTTTAGCTGGTTCGAATGGTCGCACCAATCATACCAGTCAAAAAAGCCCCGTCCAAAAAGACAACTTAGCCAAGGACACGGGCCACGCGCGTCTTGAACTCGGACAGGAAGCGCGGGGCATCCACGGTCAGTGCCACAAGCGCGCTCTTGTCCGGATCGGACAGGCGGTGCTCATCGCAGATGGTGCGGCCGCGATACTCGCCGAGCAGGTCGACGCGCAGGTTACAGCCGAGCGCGCCCACGAGCGTGGGGTCAATCGCCACGGCGACGGCAAGCGGATCGTGCAGCGCGCAGCCACCAAGGTAGGGGGCGTTCATCTCGTACGAGCCAATATAGTGCTCCACCATGCTCGCAAACGCGCAACCGGCCATGGTGCCCGAGCCCGTCCAGCCGGCAATGTCGCGACGCGTGAGCACCACGCGATGCGTCACATCCAAACCCACCATAGTGAGTTTGCGGCCCGAACGCAGCACGGCGTCGGCCGCCTCGGGATCACTTGCCATGTTGGCCTCGGCGCCCGCACTCACGTTGCCGGGCACGGTCAGGGCGCCGCCCATAACCACCACGCGGCCGATAGACATCACCGCTGCCGCATCGCGCTCCAGGGCAAGCGCCAGGTTGGAAAGCGGGCCGGTCGCTACGTAAACCAGATCGGGACCATAGG
>DBFMRS010000035.1:0-2743 GCA_048387515.1 Collinsella sp. | reverse complement strand
CCCCAAGTTTGGCGAGTTCTTTGTTGCGGCAGTATATCTGGCAATCGGTCCGTGCCTTGCCATTCCGCGTACGAGTTCCACGGCGTTTGAGATGCTGGTGCCGCTACTGCCCGAGGGCGTTTCACTCGGCACGGCTCGCCTGGTGTTTGCCGTTGGCTTCTTTGTCGTCGCGTTTGCGCTCACGCTGCGTCCGGGCGTTATCACGCGCGTACTCGGGCGCATTACGGGTCCCGCGCTCATTGCGCTCATCGTGCTGGTCGTGGGTGCCGCCGTGATCTCGCCGCTGGGACCGGCTGCCGCCCCGCAAGCTCCCTATGATGCCGGTGCTGCCGTGCAGGGCTTCTTGACCGGCTACCAGACCATGGACCTGCTTGCGTCGCTCGCCTTCGGCATCATCATCGCCGAGACCATCCACGAGTTGGGTGTTACCAATGACAAACGCGTGGCCTTCGAGATTTCGCGTTCCGGTGTGATCGCCGGCGTGCTCATGGCCATCATCTACTGCGGCCTAGCGCTTGCCGGTATGCAGCTCGGCACCGTGATGCCCGACGCCACCAACGGCGCTGCAATTCTTGCTCGTTCGGCCTCCATGCACTTTGGCCTTGCCGGCACGGTTGTGGTATTTGCGATTTTCTTCCTCGCCTGCATGAACGTGTGCATCGGCCTCATCAGCTGCTGCTCGCGTTACTTCTGCGAGACGTATGTGATCGAGGGGGGAGCGGAGGCCTCCGAGGAGGCCATGCGCCGCCCCTTCGCGATTCTCGCCTTTGTGTTCGCGGCGTTTTCGTGCGTACTCTCCAACGTGGGCCTCGACGTGATCCTTATGTTCTCGGTGCCCATGCTCAACGCCTTGTATCCCGTTGCCATCGTGCTGGTGCTTATGGGCCTGGTGCACGGTTTTTGCGACGCGCATCCGCAGGTGTGGGTTTGGGTCGGCGGCGTTGTCGCGGTGCAGAGCGTGATTACCTCGGTTCGAGACGCGTTCTTTGCGGGTGCGTGGCTGCCGTTCGATGCGCTGCCGCTGGCGGACATTGGAGCCGCGTGGGCGCCGGTTGCCGTGGTGGCGTTTGTGATCGGTCTGCTCCACAACAAGTTTGTCGCACATTCGAGGAGCTAGGGTTTCTGCGCTTGCACAGGCGGGGAGTCTCCCCTATAATTTCCTTCGCTTTGGGACACGCAAGGTTTAGACCTTAGCTGCTCAACACCTTCGGGACGTGGCGCAGTTTGGTAGCGCGCCTGCTTTGGGAGCAGGATGTCGCAGGTTCAAATCCTGTCGTCCCGACCATATCTTGCGGGCGTAGTTCAATGGTAGAACCCCAGCCTTCCAAGCTGATGACGCGGGTTCGATTCCCGTCGCCCGCTCCATAAGATAGCTTAACGGCTCTGATTCCCTTTGGGATCAGAGCCGTTTTCGTAAACGTGCCGGGGACCCCACATCCCCACCTAAGTTGCGGTGAAATACGGACTGTTTTTCGGCTTTTATGGCCCATCTAGTCCGTATTTCACCGCAACTATTTGTAAGGTTGGATTTTGATGCCGTTGGGAGGATCGTAGCGACCGTCTACCGAGAGTGGAAATATTTTTTGAAGCTCTGACCTGCGACGTCAAGCTTTTGGTCAGCTTTTGGCAAGGCCTGCGGACGGAAGCATGCGATAGCGTAATGGTATTCTCTCCGCCGTGATGGTTATGGGGTTGGCCATGCTCGATAAAGGCAAACATTTTCCGCAGTCCTATGCAAGGATGCTATTCTCGGCCGTTGGAATTCATCAAGATGGACAGCTGCTTATAACAATTGATCCTTGGGATGAACGCCGTGCGCGCGAGCTTATGCAGGAAGAGCTCATGCTTCGTCTTTACAACCATGTGTATGCGGATCCGGTCTATTGGAATAATCTTGGGGTTGAAGATCGTATCTTTCAGCTGGCATCCGCTATTGCGGTCGTTGAACCGGATGCTGTGTTTTGCGGAGCGACAGCAGCGTTGCTCTACGGCATCGGCTCGGCGTATACGCTTCTGGATAAAGTGCAAGTGCTGCTGCCACGGTCTACAAGGCGTGATACGTATGAGTTCGTTGAATACAAGCGCTGGCGCCCGGGCGAAGTGTGGCGGCTTGGTCTGTTTACACTGACGGATCCGTGTCGAACGGTTGTTGATATCGCGCGATCGAGCGCCTTTCGCTATGCGCTGGGTTATGTCGATGGCTTGGCCCGTGAGTACGATGTCGAACGCGAAGAGCTGCGAGCATATGCGCAGGCAAATTGTCGAGGGCTGCATGGCATCGCGCGTGCTTTTGACGTTTTTGAGTATATGGACGGCAGGTCAGACAATGGCGGCGAGTCTGAGGCGAGAGCAGCGATGATTCTCGCTGGGGTTGCCGCGCCCGAGCTTCAAGTTGAGATAACGCGACCGGGAAACGCTGGCTATTATCTAGCAGATTATGGCTGGCAGATGCCAGACGGCTCATGGACGCTGGCAGAGCTGCATGGGCTAGGCAAGTTTGAAGACGAGGCTCAAAATGATCCAGAGCGGGCGGCGGCAAAAACGTATCGAGCGGCCCTCATGCGCGACGCGAACCTTCGCGCCATGGGCCACAACGTCATTCATTTCAAACTCTCGGACACCTACGACGTAGAATCGTTCGGTGCCATGATGCGCGGTTACGGCATTCCGACAATAAAACCCTACGCCGACTCCCGATAGCGAAATCGTTCGCGGTCCACCTTCAATAAGTTGCGGTGAAATA
>DBFMRS010000034.1:0-2980 GCA_048387515.1 Collinsella sp. | reverse complement strand
GACTCGAGCAGGTAATCGACCACGGCGGGGTTTTGCAGGTTGAGCTTCACAAGCTCAAAATGGCCTTCCCAGCCCTCGTACCAAAAGCCGTCGCCATAGCACGAGTCGCCGTCAAAGCTGATGTGGAACCAATCCTTGTAGGGCGAGTCCCACTTGCGCTCCTGCACATCGCGGAAGGCCCAAAAGCCGCGACCGACGTGGTTGAAGACGGCGTCGAGCACCACGCGGATGCCGTGGGCATGCAGTGTGTCGCATACGGCGGCAAAGTCGGCGTCCCCACCCAGGCGGCGGTCGATGTGGCGCAGGCTGCGCGTATCGTAGCCGTGGCTATCAGACTCGAGCGGCGGGTTGATGAGCACAGCGCCAACGCCGAGTTCCTGCAGGTAGTCTGCCCATTGGGCGATTTTCATGATGGGCGCATCGGGGTTGGGCGCGGCGTTGGCAGCCTGGGCGAGCTCATCCTCGGCAACGGGCGCGGCGTTTTCGCGCGGAGCTCCGCAGAAGCCCAGCGGATAGATCTGATAGAACGTCGTCTCGTATACCCACATAGCAACCTCCCGGTAAGCTCAACACAACGACATCCATTGTATGCCCGGCGTGCACCCCCCCTTCCCCAAAATAAGTTGCGGTGGAATAGGGACTGTTTGCCGGGTTTATTGGGCCCAGCAGTCCGTATTTCACCGCAACTGATGAGGGGACGTGATTAGGCGACGGGCTTGGCGCGGCGGATGGCCGGAAACAGCACGGTGATGGCGAGGATGACGCCCACGACGGCAATCGCCCCGCCCACAAAGCCGATCCAGGCGATACCGGGACCCGAAACCACGGCTCCGCCGATCGCGGTACCCGTGCCGATACCGAGGTTGAACAGGCCCGAGAAGATCGACATGGCGACGGCCGACGAATCTGCCGGCGTGTGCTTGATGAGCTCGGCCTGAAACGCCACGTTAAAGGCCGTGGCGCAGCAACCCCACAGTGCGCAGACGGCAAGCACTGTCACGAGCGACAATGCGGCCGGCCCCATGAGCAGCAGGGCCACCGGCACGCCGGAGAGCGTGATAGCCAAGAACGGGAAGCGATGCCCATCGAACAGGCGGCCAAACAGCCAGCTTCCGAGCAAACCAGAGCAGCCAAACGCCGTCAGCGTCATGGTAATGGCGCCCGCATCGACGTGCGCGACCTGCGCCAGGAAGGGCTCGATATAGCTGTAGCTTGCGTAATAGCCGGTCGCCATGAAGACCGTGACTGCGTAGAGCGCGATGAGGAGCGGGTTCTTGAGCAGCTCGGGCAGCTGTTTGACGGTAAAGCGCTCACCCGCCGGCATGGCCGGGAACACCGCTGCCTGGTAGACGACCGCGATGGCTGAGAGGCCCCCGACCACGGCAAACGTCATGCGCCAGCCCACGGCCAAGCCAATGGCGCGACCGAGCGGCAGGCCAAAGATCTGCGCGATGGACGAACCCGTAGCGATCATGCTGATGGCGAGCGCGCCGTGGCGAGTGTCGACCAGGCGCGAGGCCATAATCGAGGCGACTGACCAGAACACGGCATGTGCGCAAGCGACCACCAGGCGCGCGCAGACCAGGATGGGATAGGTCGGCGCCACAGCGGACAGGAACTGACCGAGCGAGAACACGGCCAGCACGCCCAGCAGCATCCGCTTGAACTCAAAGCGCGAGGCGAACACCATGAGCGGCAGCGACAGCAGCATGACGCCCCAGGCATAGACCGAGATCATGATGCCCGCCTGGGCCTCGGTGAGCGAGAACGACGCGGCGATATCAGTCAAAAGGCCGATGGGCATAAACTCCGACGTGTTGAACACGAACGCACAGCAGGTGAGCCCGACGAGTGGGAGCCACTGCTTGAGCGTGATGCCGTCTTGCCTTGTCTGAGTCATATATAACGTCTCCAATCGTTTTGAGCGGAGGCGATTATATAGCAACGGCCCCGCATCCGTCAGTACAGATGCGGGGCCGAAAACAATTCGATACACAGAGGTTGCGCCGTCAATTCATAACTAAGCCAACCCCAGCAACATGCCCGCCGAATGCACGACAAACGCCACGACCCAGGCGACCGTCACCTGAAACGCGAATACGGCCACGGCATAGCGCGCGCCCAACTCGCTCTTGACGGCGCCGATTGCCGCCACACAAGGCGGGTACAGCAACGTAAAGACCAAGAACACGTAGGCGGTAAACGGCGAAAACATGGTCGACAGCGCCGCGGGCGACGTTGCGCCCAAAAGCACCGTGAGCGTCGAGATGACGCTCTCCTTGGCAATGAGCCCCGTGACGAGCGCCGTCGAGGCGCGCCAGTCGCCAAAGCCGAGCGGGGCCAACACCGGCGCGATGATGCTACCCAGACCGGCAAGCAGGCTTTGCGACTGGTCGGCGACCACGTTAAAGCGGATGTCGAACGTCTGAAGGAACCAGATGACCACGGTCGCGGCAAAGATAATGGTAAAGGCCTTGGTGATGAAGTCCTTGGCCTTATCCCATGCCAGCATCACCGTCGTCTTGACGCTCGGCAGGCGGTAATTGGGGAGCTCCATGATAAACGGCACCGGGTCGCCCTTAAATGCCGTGCGGTTGAGCACCAAAGCCGCGACGCAGCCGACCACGATACCGATCAGATAGAGCGAGACCATGGCGGGAACCGTCGCCTGCGGGAAAAACGCCCCGCACAGCAAGCCGTAAACCGGCAGCTTGGCTGAGCAGCTCATAAACGGCGTGAGCATGACCGTCATCTTGCGGTCGTGCTCGGACGGCAGCGTGCGCGTCGACATGATGGCCGGCACGGTGCAGCCAAAACCGACGAGCATGGGCACGAAGCTGCGGCCCGACAGGCCAAAGCGACGCAACACCTTATCCATGACAAAGGCCACGCGCGCCATGTATCCGGAGTCTTCCAGAATGGAGAGGAACAAAAAGAGCACGACGATAATCGGCAGAAAGGTCAGCACGCTGCCCACGCC
>DBFMRS010000033.1:0-5062 GCA_048387515.1 Collinsella sp. | reverse complement strand
GCCGAGGGTTGCGAGAATACCGCGAGCTCGCAGTTCCCGCTCGTGGGCTCCGAGCAGATCCAGGGCAAGCCGCTCAGCTACAACAACTATCTGGATGCCGACGCCGCTTGGAACCTGGTCCGCGAGTTCGACGAGCCGGCCTGCGTGATCCTCAAGCATCAGAACCCCTGCGGCTCCGCCGTGGCCGAGGGCATCACGGCCGCCTACGACCGCGCCTTCGCCTGCGATCCCAAGAGCGCCTTTGGCGGCATCATCGCCTGCAACCGCGAGGTTCCCTATGAGCTGGTTGAGCACTTTGCCGATCAGAACAAGCAGTTCGTCGAGGTTATCATCGCCCCGAGCTACACTGCCGAGGCGCTCGAGCGCATGGCCAAGCGCCCCAACCTGCGCGTGCTGGCTACCGGCGGCGTGGACCACGGCGCCCAGGTGGAGCTGCGCTCCGTCGACGGCGGCATGCTGGTGCAGGAGGTCGACCACGTGACCGAGGACCCCGCAACCTTTACGTTCCCCACCGATCGCAAGCCCACCGATGCCGAGATGGCCGAGCTCGAGTTTGCCTGGAAGGTCTGCAAGGGCGTCAAGTCCAACGCCATCCTGGTCTCCAAGGGCAAGGCCGGCATTGGCATGGGCCCCGGTCAGCCCAACCGCGTTGACTCTGCGCTGCTTGCCTGCGAGCGCGCCGAGGACTTCTGCGAGCGTGAGGGCGTGGAGAAGGGTGGCTTTGCCTGTGCAAGC
The DNA here is from genome assembly GCA_048387515.1 of Collinsella sp. Lineage (GTDB taxonomy): Bacteria > Actinomycetota > Coriobacteriia > Coriobacteriales > Coriobacteriaceae > Collinsella. The sequence continues at coordinate 4,327 of DBFMRS010000033.1, read as the reverse complement.
GACGCGTTCTTCCCGTTCCGCGACAACGTCGACGTGCTTGCTGCGCACGGCGTGACCTGCATCATCCAGCCCGGCGGCTCCAAGCGCGACGACGAGAGCATCCAGGCCTGCAACGAGCACAATATTGCTATGGTGTTTACAGGCGCCAGGCATTTTAGGCACTAAGTTTCGCCCTGGGACAAAATAATCTCCGCAAAAGACGGCTGCTCCGTTTGGAGGGCCGTCTTTTTGGTATAAGAGGACGGAATGACTAACACGAAAGGTATGACCATGCCCCAGATTGATGATGCCGAGCTGTTTGGCAATGCCGAGGATCAGCGTGCGTACGAGGACTTTTGCGCCAATCAGGAGGCGGTCGAGAAGTTTACGCTCGATAAGCCCGCGCTTGTATGCCGTTGGCGCATGTCCAACAAAAAGGTGCCCATGCTCAACCGTCACATCCGCGCGCTGTCTGAGCGCCTGGTGCAGGGCGAGCCGCTTACCCATAACATGCTCAGCTGGGCAAAGCAGCACGTTGAGTGGTCGCTTGCCGAGGGCGATTACACCGCGCGCGACGGCGTGCTCATGCTGGTGATCGACATCAACGGCAACGCCGCCATGACGGTGGGGGAGTACGAGCCGCTCGCCGATACGTCGGCCAAGGCGCTGCGTGCCCGCTCCGCCGAGGCCCGCTCCGAGGCCGACGAAACCGGCGTGGCGCCCGAGCTGCTCGCCGCCGTCAACAACGGCGAGCTTGCCTTTGTGGCGCCGGCGGACGAGTGCCTGTGCGGCACGGCGACGCTCATCGAGCAGCTGGCCCAGACCAAGGGCATCCCGGTCACGCGCGTAGATATTCCCGCGCAGCTCAAGGGCGCGCTGTTCCTAGTGAGCGACGAGCACGGCGTGGTCCCCGCAACCGAGACGGACGCCGCCGAGGCCGACGCCGCCACGGTCGCCTTCTTTGCCGACGGCTACGAAAAGCTCCGTGCCCGCCGCTAAATGATGTTTCTGGGACGGGGATTAAAAACTCATTTTGGTCTCCGTTCCCGTCGCGAGCGTGAGGCGGACAAAACGCCCCCGCTTGCGAACAGTTCTGTCACCTTGGTGCCGCGCGAGGCGTGTACCTGAGACGCCGTGGGCATAATGGTGTGGAAAGTGCAAGTTACGCGAAATGGGAGGACACATGGCGCTGATCTATGTCGTTGAGGACGACGAGCCCATTCGTCGTGAGCTTGTCGACATCCTTGCCCGCGCCGGGTTTGAAGTCGAGGCCTGCGAATCGTTCGAACATGTCTCGCGCGATATTCTCGCCGCTGCGCCCGACCTGGTGCTGCTCGACCTCACGCTTCCTGTCAAAGACGGCCAGCACGTCTGCCACGAGGTTCGCTGCGATTCCGAGGTTCCCATCATCGTCCTCACCTCGCGCACGACCGAGATCGACGAGGTTATGGCCATGACGCTCGGCGCGGACGACTTTGTTCCCAAGCCCTACAGCGCGCGCGTGCTCGTGGCCCGCATCAATGCCCTGCTGCGCCGCACCACGGCGGCAGGCGAGCGCAGCGCACTCGTCCACAAGGGACTGGAGCTCGACCTCGACCGCTCCATGGTCGCCAACACGCAAACCGGTGCTAGCACCGAGCTCACCAAAAACGAGCTGCGTATCCTCTCGCTGCTTCTGAGCCGCGCGGGCAAGATTGTTTCGCGCTCGGCTATCATGCAGGACCTGTGGGACTCCGACGCCTTCGTGGACGACAACACACTTACCGTCAACATCAACCGCCTGCGCACCACGCTCGAAAAAATCGGCATCAAGGGGTATCTGACCACGCATCGCGGCCAAGGCTATTCGGTCTAGGGGCCGGCTATGTCGTTTGGCAAGTTTTTTAAAGATGCGCTGCTTCCTGTCGCCGTGTGGACGTGTGGTGTGCTGTTGAGCTGCTTTGTGCTGACGGTCGCCGGCGCGCCCGTTTCTGTCGTGGTCGTGGCGGTCGGCGTGTCCTTTATCTTCGGTATGCTCGGCATCGTGATCGAGTACGCCCGCCGTCGCCGTTTCCTGCGTCAGTTGGAGCGCGCGGCAGAGGAGCTCGAGAGTCCCGCATGGGTGCAGGAGATGGTGCAATGCCCGACCTATGCCGAGGGCGTGCTCGAATACGAGGTCTTGCGCCGGGTGGGCAAAGCTGCCTGCGACGAGGTTGCCGAAGGCAGGCGTCAGACCGATGACTATCGCGACTATATCGAGAGCTGGGTTCACGAGGCCAAGCTGCCCTTGGCGGCGGCCCATCTAATTTTGGAAAACCTGGATGGCAGCGAAGACGACCTGTCGCGTGTGGATGACCTGGGTCGCGAGCTGGCTCGCGTGGAGCGCTATATCGATCAGGCACTGTACTACGCGCGCTCGGAAGTCGTGGAGCGCGACTACCTGATTCGCCGCTGGGATCTCAAGACTTTGGTGACGGGCGCGATTAAGGCCAACGCGCGCGAGCTCATCGCGGCGCACGTGGCCCCGGTGTGCGAGAACCTCGACTTCGAGGTCTTTACCGACGAGAAGTGGCTCGAGTTTATTCTGGGCCAGCTTATTCAGAACAGTATTAAATATGCGCGCGAGGACGGCGCGAAGATCGTGTTTTCGGGCGCGTTGCTGGACGAGGGCCTGGCGAGCGAGCGCATCGAGCTTGCCGTTGCGGACAACGGCTGCGGCGTGAGCGCGGCAGACCTGCCGCGCGTGTTCGAGAAGGGTTTTACCGGCGATAACGGCCGCACCACCAAGCGCGCAACGGGCATCGGCCTCTACCTGGTGGCGCGTCTGTGCTCCAAGATGGGCATCGATGTTATCGCAGCATCCGACTCCGGCGAAGGCTTCGTCGTAACATTTGCCTTCTCGACCAACAAGTTCCAATACTTTGAATAGTCGGGCCGTCTTGCGGTGCGGACGGCTATGTTCCCGAACGTGAATATAGCTGCAAGGATTTAAATGAATCGCCCCATAAAAACGTGCCGTCCCAATCGGGGCGGCACGCAATCTTTTATCAGCTAACTCGCTGAAGTACGGTGACGAAGGCGCAAGGCCGGGAGGGGTTATCTAAGCCGACATCCCGCAGCCGCGAAGCGGCGAGGACGTCGGCGTGATAACCCCGCAGGCCTTGCGCCGGCGGGAAGGAACCTACTTCACGACCAAAATGTCGCAGTCGGTGTTGCGCAGCAGGAACGTCGAAATTGAACCCAGGAGTGCATACTTGATCGAGGACAGGCCACGAGCGCCGCAGAGCACCAGGTCGGGCTTGACCACGTCGAGCATCTCGTCTTTGAGCGTCTCGCGAATGCGGCCGGCGCGAATCATGACCTCGACCTCGGGAATGTCGGGATTGGCCTTGGCCTCTTCGAGCTGCTTGGCGATGGAGTTCTTAAATGCCTCCTCTAGGCCGTTGACCAGATCGACCGGATAGGAACCGGCGCTCTCGAGTGCCGTGGAATCGATAACGTGGCCGATAATCAGCTTGGCGCCGTTGTTCGCGGCGACCTTGATGGCGCGTGCGAGCACAAAATCCTGCTGCTCAGTACCGTCGAGTGAAACAAATACCTTGGTGTAGCCCTCGTTCATGGTTTCCTCCTTGGTCTATCGCACGGGCGTGGGGCTCGTGCATCGGGCGGGCGCGGATGCGTGGCCGCCGGACACTTTATCTTGTTGCAGTTATACCCAAGGATTTGGGTTTGACCGCTCGCAATTCTGTGAACGGGCGAGTTTTTTGGTAAGGGTAGGCGCAGGCGCGCCGCCAACGGTTGATAATGGGACATCGCCCGCACCGTCCGCAGAACAATATCGGCGGGTGTCTAACGAGGGGGTCCCTTTGGATATCATCGAGCTTCTAAAATCTGCCTTCATGGGCCTGGTCGAGGGCATCACCGAATGGCTGCCTGTTTCGTCGACCGGTCACATGATCTTGGTGGACGAGTTCGTCAAGATGAACGTGAGCGAGACGTTCTGGAATATGTTCCTGGTCGTGATTCAGCTTGGCGCCATTTTGGCTGTCTGCGTCCTGTTCTTCTACGACCTCAACCCGTTTTCTCCCAGCAAGGGCAAGGAGGGTCGTCGCGACACCTGGGTACTGTGGGGCAAGATTGTGCTCGGCTGTATTCCCGCTGCGGCGATCGGTCTGCCGCTTAACGACTGGATGGAGGAGCATTTCTATAATGCTCCCGTCGTGGCGCTGGCGCTCATTGTGTACGGCGTGCTGTTTATTGTGATCGAGAACTGGCGCGCGAACAAGCGCGACCAGGCTGCTCTTGCCGGTTCGTTTGGTTCGCGTGCCGTGGTGGCGGGCGGACGCCCCGCTGGTGCGCATTTTGCCAC